>CAMPJN010000221.1 GCA_946886875.1 uncultured Pseudomonas sp. | reverse complement strand
CTTCTAAAACCAAACCCCCCATCTGCGTAAGCAGGTGGGGGGTTTGTCTTTGCGCTGGGAAATACGCCGACGGCTTTACCGGCTATTCAGCCTTGGCCTATGCTCGACGCCGCCCATGAGGTGTGACTAGCTCAACCCGCTCAATACGAGATGACTTCTATGCCGGAACCGGCCACCGCTCATTCGTTGCCTGAGCTTGAGCAACTGATCGCGTGTCACGAGTGCGATCTGCTGATGTGTAAGCCGTCGCTTGCCCTGGGTGAGAAGGCCGAGTGTCCGCGCTGTGGCTTTGAACTCTATACCCATCGGCATCAGGTGATCCGACGCAGCATGGCGTTGGTGATCGCTGCACTGTTGTTGTACGTGCCCGCGAACTTTTTGCCGATCATGCAGCTCAATCTGCTCGGGCGTTCCAGTCAGGACACGCTCTGGTCGGGCGTGCAGGGCCTTTATAACAGTGGCATGCAGGGTGTCGCGGCGGTTGTATTTCTCTGCAGCATGGCGGTGCCGTTGCTGAAGTTGCTCTGCCAGTTTGCGGTATTGCTGAGCATTCGCCTGGATATCGGCCGCAGCTATGGTTTGCTGCTTTACCGTATTTATCACCACCTGCGCGATTGGGGCATGCTCGAAGTTTATTTAATGGGCATCTTGGTGGCGTTGGTAAAGCTCAGCGATATCGCGGATGTAACCCTTGGCTTCGGCCTCTTGTGTTTTATCGCCTTGTTGCTGATCCAGGTATGGCTGGAAGTAACTATGTCGCCCCATCAGATATGGGAAGCATTATCGGGGGAGGATGCGGATGCGGGCGATTGATGCTGGATTGCTGGTCTGTCACGAATGCCACGAGCTCAACCCCGTACAGGACGATGCCGGCAAACAGTTCTGCAGTCGTTGCGGTGGCCGCATATACGGTCGCCGGCCGAATAGTTTGGTGCGTACCTGGGCGTTGCTGTTGACCGCGGCGATTCTGTATATACCGGCCAATCTGCTGCCGATCATGACGGTCAACTCACTCGGCAAGGGGCAAACCGACACCATCATGTCTGGGGTTATCGAGTTGGTGAACTACGGCATGTTGCCGATAGCAGCGGTGGTATTCGTAGCCAGTATTCTGGTGCCGACTTTCAAACTGGTGGGCATTGCACTTCTGCTGTATTCGGTACAACGCCACCAACCCATGTCGGTGCGCCAACGCATTCTGATGTACCGTTTTATTGAGTGGATTGGCCGCTGGTCGATGCTGGATATTTTCGTCATCGCGATTCTGGTGGCGATGGTCAATTTCGGTAGCTTGGCGAGCATAGAGCCGGGTCTTGGTGCGGCGGCCTTTGCCTGTGTGGTGATCCTGACCATGCTGGCGGCGTTGACCTTTGACCCTCGATTGATTTGGGATAACACGGATTCGGATGACCAGCATGAATGATTTGCCGAAGGCTAAAGTACGCCCAGCTTCGAACTGGTCGGCGATCTGGGTACTACCGCTGATTGCCCTGCTGATCGGTGGCTGGCTGGGGTGGCAGGCTTACAGCACGGCGGGGATTGAAATCCAGGTGATCTTCCCCTCTGGCGAAGGTATTCAGGCCGGCAAAACCGAAGTCATCTACAAGGGCATGTCGATTGGCAAGGTTACGGCCTTGGCTCTGGATCACAGCGCCGAGAACCGCGGGGTGATCGCCAGGCTGGAAATGAACAAGGAAGTCGAGCCGCAGCTGCGCAGCAATACCCGCTTCTGGCTGGTCAAACCCCACGTGAGTCTGGCCGGGATCACTGGCCTGGAGACGCTGGTGTCAGGCAATTACATCGCGGTGAGCCCAGGAGATGGCGAGCCGAGCCTGGTGTTCCAAGCGCTGCCTGAAGCGCCGCCGTTGGCCGACGATCAACCGGGCTTGCATCTGACCTTGAAAGCCGAGCGCTTGGGCTCCCTGAACCGCGATAGTCCGGTGTTCTACAAGCAGATCCAGGTCGGGCGGGTGAAGAGTTACGCCTTGACCGAGGACCAAAGCACGGTCGAGGTGAAAGTCTATATCGAGCCTCCGTTCGCCAGCCTGGTGCGCAAACATACGCGGTTCTGGAATGCCAGCGGCCTGAGCATCGACGCCGATCTGTCCGGGCTGAAAATTCGCAGCGAATCCCTGGCCAGCATAGTGGCTGGCGGTATCGCCTTTGCCACCCCGGAGCATCGCAAGGACAGCCCGCCGACTGATCCGAGCCTGCCGTTTCGTCTTTATGAGGATTTCGATTCCGCCCAGGCAGGCATTCGCGTGCTGGTCAAAATGACCGACTTCGATGGTTTGCAGGCCGGGCGTACCCCGGTTTTGTACAACGGTATCCAGGCTGGCACGCTGAAAGCGCTCAAGGTCAACGACGACTTGGCCAGCGCCACCGCCGAATTGACCCTGGACCCGCGCGCCGAAGACTATCTGGTCGAGGGCACCGAGTTCTGGGTGGTCAAACCGTCCATTTCGCTGGCGGGAATCACCGGGCTGGATGCCCTGGTCAAAGGCAACTACATCGCCGTGCGGCCGGGCGAGAAGGGCGGCCTGGCCAAGCGCGACTTCGAAGCGAGGCCCAAGGCGCCGCCATTGAATCTGGACTCACCGGGATTGCACCTGGTGTTGTTCAGCGACAGCCGTGGCTCGCTGGAAGTCGGCAGCCCGATTCTATATCGCCAACTGCAAGTGGGCTCGGTGCAGAGCGTGCAGCTGTCGCGCAACAATCAGCGGGTGGTATTCGGCGTGCATATCGAGGAGGAGTACGCCAACTTGATCAATAACAGCACGCGCTTCTGGAATGCCAGCGGCATTACCCTGAAGGGCGGTCTGTCGGGTGTAGAGGTGAAAAGCGAGTCGCTGCAGACGTTGCTTTCCGGCGGTATCGCCTTCGAAACACCGGATCTCAACGCGGCCAAAAGCACCCGACGGGTACAGCGTTTCAGTCTGCACGGTAGTCAGGATGCGGCTCTGGAGAAAGGCGTCGCGCTGACCATTCGGGTTGGCCGAGGCGACGGCCTGAGCCCGGGTACGGCTATCCGCTATAAGGGGCTGGATGTCGGCAAGGTCGAGCGTATTGAGCTGACCGATGACCTGCAAGCGGTGATCCTGCATGCGCGAGTCACCCTGGCGACCAAGCAGATCGCCCGGGCCGGCACGCAATTCTGGGTGGTCAAACCAGAGGTCAGCCTGACCCGTGCGGCCAATCTGGAAACCCTGGTCAGTGGTCAGTATCTGGAAGTGCAGCCGGCGAACCAGCCCAGTGCCGCTCAGCTGGCTTTTGTCGCGGCCGAGTCGCCGCCGAGCGCCAACGTCCGCGAGCAGGGCTTGCGTCTGGTGCTGAGTGCGGCGCGACGGGGTTCGATCAAACCGGGGGTGGCGGTCAGTTACCGGGAGATTCCGGTGGGCAAGGTGACCGACTTCGAACTGGGCCCCACCTCGGATCGCGTGCTTATCCATATTCTGATCGAGCCGCGCTATGCGCCTTTGGTGCGCAGCGGCAGTCGCTTCTGGAACGCCAGCGGCATAGGTGTGGACGCCGGCTTGTTCAGCGGTGTGAAGGTGCGCACCGAGTCTCTGGAGGCCTTGCTCGAAGGCGGGATCGCCTTCGCTTCGCCGAACAACCCGGAAATGGGCGGGCCGGCGCAGCCCGGGCAGACATTTGCGCTACATGATGAGGTTCTGCCCGAGTGGTTGGCTTGGGCGCCGAAGATAGCGCTGGAGCAATAAAGGATAAGGGCCGCATATGCGGCCCTTATGGTTTCTTGCAGTTGGCGTGGCGTTCGCTTGGTGGGTTACGCGGCGCGCGGGATCTTTCGTTGTATCGTCGATACAGGTGCCGCGCCGCTAACCCACCCTACGGGAATGGGATCAAGCCGGCTCTACGCTTGTCTCCGTCGATGAAGGTATGACCTTGGCGCTGTCGCGGCGCTGGATATATTTCCAATCCGCTTCGTCGATATAGATGCCGTTCGGCCCGCTGCCGCCTTCCAGGTCGATGGCCACATGAGCCGAGACCTGCGGTTTGACCGAGGCGAGGATCGGCACGAAGCCCAGTTGCAGGCTGGTTTCGATCAAGGCCTGCTGGTTCTTCTCGTCGATATCCGCCGCCTCGTCGAGGTAGTAGGGCAGGCGAATACGCCCCGCCTGTTCGCGGTCCATCAGGTGCAGCAGCAGGTACATATTGGTCAGCGCCTTGATGGTCATGGTGGTGCCGTTCGACGCGGCGCCATCGATGTCGGTGTGGATCACCGGCTGGCCGTGCACCTTGGTGATCTCGAAGGCCAGTTCGAACAGATCCTTCAGGCCCAGCTGGTTATGGTTGGCGGCTACCAGGCGCGCCAGGTATTCCTTGGCTTCTTCGTTCTTGCTGTCCTGATCGCTGCTCTGCTGCAGGTCGAATACCGACAGGGTTTCGCCTTGCTCGTATTGGCCGGCGCTGTGGATGATCTGGTCGATATGCTTGAGCGCGTCCTTGTTCGGCGCCAGGACGATGCGGAAGCTTTCCAGGTTGGAGACCTGGCGCTTGTTGATTTCGCGGTTGAACAGTGCCAGCTGGTGTTCCAGGTTGTCGTAGTCGCTGCGGATATTGCGCAGGGTGCGGGCGATGTCGGTGACCGCGGCGCGACGGGCCTTGACCAGGGTCAGGGCTTCGTCCTGACGGTGCGCGTAGGCGTTGACCAGCAGATGCAGGCGGCGCTCGACGTCGTCTTCGCTGTCGAACTTGGCCACGCCTTTCAAACGTACCTGGGCGTAGAGCGCCTCAATCTGCCCGTCGACCCGCTGCAAACCTTGCCAGGCGTCCTGGTAGTCGTTGAGCAGCGGCAGCAGGTTGTCCAGCGAGTCGTCCACCGGATCGGTAAAGGGCGTGCCGAACGGCAAATTGGCCGGCAGCAACTGGCGGCGGCGCAGGGCGTCTTCCAGAGTGCGTTGCTTGGCTTCCAGGTCGGCGAGCTGACGGCCGACCAGCTGCAATTTGGCGGAGAGCTGCTGCACACGCTCGGTAAAGGCGTCCGAGGCGCGTTTGAGTTCGTCCTGTGCGGCCTCCAGTTGCGCCAGCTGCTCCAGTTTGCTGTCCTCTTCCACCGCCAGGGTCTGGCTGCGGCGGTAATCTTCCAGCGCTTTCTGCGCGTCCAGTACGGCTTGGTACAACTGTTCGGCCTGGGCCTTGCTGGCGGCGCGGTCGACGGCCACCGCTTGCTGGGTTTTCAGCTGTTTGTATTCGCGGTCGAGCCGGTCTTTCTGGTCGCGCAGTGCAGCACGATCGGCCAGGGCCTGGAGTGCCGGAGGTTCGATATGGGACAGGTCGATGGACAGGCCGGGCACTTCGAAGTGCTCGCCCTTGAAGCCGTCGAGAATCGCTTCCAGGGATTTCACCCAGGCGTCGCCATCGGCCACCTGTATGCCTTTCTCGCCGAGCGGCAGGCTGAACAGCTGGCCGTTGAACAGGCGCATCAGGCGGTCGACATCAGCCTGGCTGAACTCCTCGCGCAGGCGTGAATAGCTGTTGTTGTCGGCGTGGTCGAGCTGCTGCTTGACCGCTTTCAGGCGTTTGTCCAGATCACGCAGGCGTTCGTCCAGGTCGGCGCTGGAGAACTGTCGGGACTGCGCCAAGGCGCCGGCCAGTTCATCGTGGGCATCCTTGGCGGCGAGTAGCTGCGCCTCCAGTACCTGCACGCCGTCGACCAGGGCGAAGCGGTTTTTCAGTACCGACAACTCGCCGAGCCAACGCTGGATTTCGCTGATTTCGCGCTCCATGCGCATCAGCTCGGCGGTGCCGCCGCGTTGTTCCTGTTGCAGGCCGTCCTGCTCGCCTTGGTAATGTTCGGCCTGGATCAGCAGTTCTTCGCGACGGGCGCCGGCATAGTCCTGCCAGGTGCCGAGCAGGGAGTCGAGCAGGGGCGAGAGGCGATGCAGCTTGCCGCGCAATTGCTCGCGCTGGGCCACGCCGGCGGCCAGCGCTTCGATCAACGGGCCGGCGGTGACCAGTGCCTGATAGTCGCTTTCCATCCGGCGCACATCGCGGAATGCTTCTTCGGTGGCGGCGATATAGTCGACGCTACCGGAACGCAGGCTGTGCTCGAAGGCATCGAGGAACAGTTGCTTGAGCTTGGCCGCAGTGATTTCGCGCATATGCAGCAGGTTGATGAACAGCGCGCGGAAGGTCTTCAGGCTCTGCTCGCTGGTTGAGCGCAGCGGGATCAGCGTCAGGTCCAGGGGGATCGAGGTATGCCCGCCGACCAGCAGGCGGCGCAGTTCTTCCGGCTTCAACTCATAGGCCTTGATGCCGTCGCGTTCCAGGGCGTTGAACAGCTCGCGCTGACGCAGGCAGGTACCGTTTTTCTGGTAGTGGGCCAGGTCCAGCTCGCCCTGGTAGGCGAAGAACTGGTGACCGAAGCCGCCGCCTGGGCCGCGCCCGGCCACGCCTATTACATGGGGGCCGTGGGGCAGGGCGACTTCGACGAGGATATAGCTGGTGTCGGTGGCGAAGTAGAACTTGCGCGACTGCTCCAGGCTGTACTTGCCGAAGCTCATGTCCGACATGCGCGCCAG
>CAMPJN010000220.1 GCA_946886875.1 uncultured Pseudomonas sp. | reverse complement strand
GCAATTGGTGATAGCCATCGGCGCGGCGGCCGAGGATATGCAGCATCAGGTTGAGTTTGGCCGGCGCCGGCAGAATCAATTCGGCGGCGCCGGGCATGGCCACTTGATTCATTGGCCGAGCTGGCGCGGTTGCCAGTCCTTGATCACCAAGGTGACTTGCAGGTCATGGCCGTAGAGCTTGAGCCGCTCGGGCAGCCAGTAGCCGTCCTGCTCGGCATAGCGCAGGTATTCCACTTCCCAGCCGTCCTGGCTCAGCTGCGCCAGGCGGCTGTCGTTGTCCAGGGTCACGCGGCTCTTGCTGTCGGGGGCGGGTAGGCCGCGAATCCACCACAGCAGGTGCGACACCGGCAGGTTCAGGCCGAGTTGCTGCTGTAGCAGCTCTTCCGGCGAGTCGGCCTGGTAGCGGCCCTGGCTGGCGACCTCGAGAAGAATCTGGCCCGGGCGGCCGGTCAGGCGCGCGGCGCCGCGGCCAAGGGGGCCGGACAGGCGAATGTCGTAGTAGTCCTGGCGCTGTAACCAGAACAGGGTGGCGCTGCCGGAGTCTTTCGGCGCGCGGATGCCGACCTTGCCGCTGATCTGCCAGGCATCGAGCATGGCGATCTGTTGCTTGTGCGCTTTCCAGTGAGCCGGGTCGCCCTGGCCTTGCAGGGATTCGCGGGAGGTGAGCCCGGCGCAGCCGGCGAGCAGGGTGATAAGGCTGATTGCTACTAGGTGGCGCAGTACAAGCATCAAAGTGTCTCTGATCCGGTCAGGCGCAGCAGGGTGCCGCGCAGGATGGCATTGTCGGGTTGTTGTTCGAGGGCGGAAGCCCAGACTTTCCGGGCTTCGCGTTGTTTGCCGCTGGCCCAGAGTACTTCGCCGAGGTGGGCGGCGACTTCCGCATCGGGGAACAGCTCCAGCGCGCGGCGCAACAGGCGTTCGGCTTCGACGAGATTGCCCAGGCGGTAATTGACCCAGCCCAGGCTGTCGATGGTCGCCGGGTCGTCCGGATTGAGCTGCAGCGCCAGTTCGATCAGTTCCCTGGCTTCCGTGTAGCGCGTGGTGCGGTCTGCCAGGGTGTAACCGAGGGCGTTGAGGGCCATGGCGTTGTCCGGTTCGCGCTCGATGATAAAGCGCAGATCGCGTTCCAGCTGGCCGAGGTCGTCGCGTTTCTCCGCGAGCATGGCGCGGGTATAGAGCAGGTTGAGGTCTTCGGGGAACTGCTCCAGGGCCTGCTCGATCAGCTGCCAGGCCGCGTCGTGGCGTTGTTGCCCGGCCAATGCCTCGGACTCGATCAGATAGAGCTGGATGGCGTAGTCAGGCTGCATCTGGCGCGCGTTGGCCAGGCGTTCGGCGGCTTCCTCGCCACGTTGGTTGTCGAACAGCAGCTCGGTCATGCGCGCTTGCGCGGACAGATAATCGTTGCCAGGGCCGACCATGCTGTATTCCATCACGGCGCTTTCCAGCTCCTGCAATTCTTCATAGGCGCGCGCCAGGTTGTAGTGGGCGGCATCGACGTGACTATCGCGTTCGACCAGCTCTTCCAGATAGACGATGGCTTCGCGCCAGGCGCCGGCTTCCAGGCATACCAGTGCCAGGGAAAAACGCAGGTCGTTGTCTTCGGGATATTGCTGCACCAGGGTGACGAATTCGCGTTGCGCGTCTTCCAGGCGGTCCTGCTCGACCAGGGTGCGCGCGTAAGTCAGGCGCACACGTTTGTCGTCCGGATGCTGGCGGAGGCCTTTTTCCAGCAATGGTATGGCTTCGGCGCCGCGATCCAGGCTATGCAGCAGGCGCGCGCGCAGCAGCAGGGGGGCGACATCGCTTTGTGCGGGGTGTTTCTCCAGCAATTCCAGGGCTTCTTGCGGGCGTTCGTCCTGTTGCAGCAGCAAGGCTTTGCCGAACAGCAGTTGGCCGTTGTCCGGATGCTTGCTCAGCAGGCGATCGAAGCTTTGCAGCAGGCCGTTGCGGGTGTCCGGGTCGGATTCGGCGGCGGACAAGGCGAGGAAGTCGAAGTGGGTATTACCCTGGCCGTGCAGGACTTTCTCCATATAACTCATGGATTCGTCGTAGCGGCCGGCGCGCGCCAGTTGCACCGCGGCGGCACGCTGTGCATCGAGCTGCCCGGGGGCATTCTTCGCCCACAGCAAGGCGGTCTTCAGTGCGGCCTGTTCGGCGCCCAGGTATTCGGCAATGCGGAAGCCACGCTCGGCCACGCCGGCGTCCTGAGTCGCTTCGGCTTGCGTTACGTAATTGTCCAGGGCGATATCGAAACGGTTGCGCTGGCCGGCCAGTTCGGCGGTCAACAGCGCCAGCAGGGTTTCCTGGCTGAACGAGCTATAAACCGCCGGCTCCGGGGTAGGCGCGACAGTGGAAGGCTCTTCCACCGGTGGTGTGCCGTCTGCTGGGGAGGGGGCGAAAGTTTGACAGCCGCCCAGGAGAACAGCGGCAGTCAGCAACGCAAAGGATCTATTCATAGGGAAATATATGGCCGAACTCGCGGTCGGATCATCATGACACAAGCCGTTGGGCAAGCCCATGGGGCATGGCGTGATAGGGCATTGCAGTAGATTTCATCTGAGCGGCATACACGTTAGTGGCTCAGTGTTGCGGGCTGCAGAATCGAGGGTTTGCCGCAAGCCATCAGGACAATGGTCGGCGGTGGTTGTTCTCCCCCTGACGAAGTAGGACAATTGCGCGCCTCCATCAGTTCAGCGAAGCGCATGGCCTTTCTCGCCCTTGGTATCAATCACAAAACCGCTTCGGTGGATGTTCGCGAGCGCGTGGCATTTACCCCCGAGCAGTTGGTTGAGGCGTTGCAGCAGCTGTGCCTGCGCACCAGTACCCGCGAGGCGGCGATTCTCTCGACCTGCAACCGCAGCGAACTGTACCTCGAACAGGACACCCTGACCGCCGAAGCTGTGCTGGTCTGGCTGGCTGATTACCACGGTTTGAAGCTCGACGAGTTGCGCGCCTGCGCCTATATCTATGAAGACGACGCTGCGGTGCGCCACATGATGCGCGTGGCCTCGGGGTTGGACTCGATGGTATTGGGCGAGCCGCAGATTCTCGGCCAGATGAAATCCGCCTACGCCGTGGCCCGCGAGGCCGGCACCCTGGGGCCGCTGCTCGGGCGTTTGTTTCAGGCGACCTTCGGCACCGCGAAAACCGTGCGCACCGATACCGCCATCGGCGAGAACCCTGTATCGGTGGCCTTTGCCGCAGTGAGCCTGGCTAAACAGATTTTCAGCGACCTGCACCGCAGTCAGGCGCTGTTGATCGGCGCTGGCGAAACCATCAGCCTGGTGGCGCGCCATCTGCACGATCAGGGTATCAAGCGCATCGTTGTCGCTAACCGCACCCTGGAGCGCGCCAGCAGCCTGGCCGAGCAGTTCGGCGCCCATGCGGTGCTGCTCTCGGAAATCCCCGATGAGTTGATCAACAGCGATATCGTCATCAGCTCCACCGCCAGTCAGCTGCCGATTCTCGGCAAGGGCGCGGTCGAGCGGGCGCTGAAGAAGCGCAAGCACAAGCCGATCTTTATGGTCGATATCGCCGTGCCGCGGGATATCGAGCCGGAAGTCGGCGAACTGGACGACGTCTACTTGTATACCGTCGATGACCTGCACGAGGTGATCGCGGAAAACATCAAGAGCCGCCAAGGCGCCGCCCAGGCCGCCGAAGAGCTGGTCGCCGTCGGCGCCGACGACTTCATGGTGCGTCTGCGTGAGTTGGCCGCGGTGGATGTGCTCAAGGCCTATCGGCAACAAGCCGAGCGCTTGCGCGACGAAGAACTGGCCAAGGCCCTGCGCCTGCTGAGCAATGGCAGTTCCGGTGAAGAAGCCCTGGCCCAATTGGCCCGCGGCCTGACCAACAAACTGCTGCATGCGCCCAGCGTGCAACTGAAAAAATTCTCTGCTGATGGCCGTATCGATGCACTCGGTGTGGCCCAGGAACTCTTTGCCCTCGACGAGGGCGCGCCGTCCAATAAAGGTCTGCAATGAAAGCGTCACTGCTCAATAAACTCGACCTGCTGCAGGATCGTTACGAAGAACTCACCGCCTTGCTCGGCGATTCCGAAGTGATCGGCAACCAGACGCAGTTTCGCGCCTATTCCAAGGAGTACGCCGAAATCGAGCCGGTGTACCAGGCGTTTCGCGCCTTGCGCAGGGTGCAGGCCGACCTCGAGGGCGCCCAGGCGCTGCTCAAGGACAGCGACCCGGATATGCGCGAAATGGCCGAGGAAGAGGTCGCCGAGGCCAAAGAAAAGCTGATCGAACTGGAAGACAACCTGCAGCGCATGTTGCTGCCGAAAGACCCCAACGACGGCCGCAACGTGTTTCTCGAGGTGCGCGCCGGCACCGGTGGCGACGAGGCGGCGATCTTCTCCGGCGACCTGTTCCGCATGTACTCGCGCTATGCCGAACGCCGCGGCTGGCGCATTGAGGTGCTCTCAGCCAGCGAAGGCGAGCATGGCGGCTATAAGGAAGTGATTGCGCGGGTCGAGGGCGACAACGTCTACGGCAAGCTCAAGTTCGAGTCCGGCGCCCATCGTGTGCAGCGCGTGCCCGAGACCGAATCCCAGGGCCGTATCCATACCTCTGCCTGCACCGTGGCGGTATTGCCCGAGCCGGACGAGCAGATGGCCATCGACATCAACCCGGCCGACCTGCGCGTGGACACCTACCGCTCCTCCGGCGCCGGCGGCCAGCACGTCAACACCACCGACTCGGCGATCCGCATCACCCACATTCCCACCGGCACCGTGGTCGAATGCCAGGAAGAGCGCTCGCAGCACAAGAACCGCGCCAAGGCCATGGCCTGGTTGGCAGCGAAATTGAAAGACCAGCAGGAAGCCGCCGCGCACAAGGAAATTTCCGACTCGCGCAAGCTGCTGGTCGGCTCCGGTGACCGCTCCGAACGCATACGCACCTATAACTTCCCCCAAGGCCGGGTCACCGACCACCGCATCAACCTGACCCTGTATTCGCTCAATGAAGTGATGGCCGGCGGCGTCGATGCTGTGATCGAGCCGCTGCTGGTCGAGTACCAGGCCGATCTGTTGGCGGCGTTGGGCGATTAATGGCACCGGCATGACGCGATTGCACGGCGTGCACCGATTGATCGCCTCGCCCCTTTGGGGAGAGGGTTAGGGAGAGGGGAGCGGTATCGGCGTAGGGTGGGTTAGGCGCATACAGGGAATTTGCCGATGCAGCGTTGTTGGTGCGCCGTAACCCACCATGCAGTACGTAGCGTGGATGACGCTTTTTTCATCCACCAGAAGCCCGCACGGTGGATCGATACAGCGCGAGCCACGCGCTCCGATCCACCCTACGAGAGAAACATGGCTACTATCGAATCCCTGCTTAACTCCGCCGATCTACCCGACTCGCCCACCTCACGTCTGGACGCCGAGCTACTGCTCGCCCAGGCCCTGGGCAAGTCGCGCAGCTACCTGCGTACCTGGCCGGAGCGCGAAGTCGAGGCGGCGCAGCAGGCGTGTTTTGATGCGGATCTGGCGCGGCGTCGGGCCGGCGAGCCGGTGGCCTATATCCTCGGCCAGCAGGGCTTCTGGAGTTTGGAGCTGGAAGTCGCACCGCACACCCTGATCCCGCGTCCGGACACCGAGTTGCTGGTGGAAACCACACTGGCACTGCTGCCGGCAACTCCCGCCGCGGTATTGGACCTGGGCACCGGCACCGGCGCCATCGCCCTGGCCTTGGCCAGCGAGCGCCCGGCCTGGCGGGTTACCGGGGTGGATCGGGTGGCCGAGGCGGTGGCCTTGGCCGAGCGCAATCGCGCGCGGCTCAAGCTGAGCAATGCGGCCTTCGTCGAGAGTCATTGGTTCGACGCCCTGGCCGGCCAGCGTTACCGCGCCATAGTCAGCAATCCGCCCTATATAGCCGCCGCCGACCGTCATTTGCATGAGGGCGATGTGCGTTTCGAGCCGAGCAGCGCCCTGGTGGCTGGCGAGGACGGTTTGGACGATATTCGTCTGATCATCGAGCAGGCGCCGGATTATCTCGAAGCAGGCGGCTGGCTGCTGCTGGAGCACGGCTTCGATCAGGCGCCGGTGGTGCGCGCGCTGCTGGCGGCGCGGGGCTTCGCCGCGGTGGAGAGCCGGCGTGACCTGGGTGGCCATGAACGCATCAGTCTTGGGCGCTTTGACTATGAGTGACAGCATGAATCAATACGACACCCTCGACGACCAGGAGCTGCTGCGTTACAGCCGGCAGATTCTCTTGCCGCAGATCGACATCGACGGCCAGTTGCGCCTGAAGAACAGCCGCGTGCTGATCGTCGGCCTGGGCGGCCTGGGCTCGCCGGTGGCGCTCTACCTGGCAGCGGCCGGCGTGGGCGAATTGCACCTGGCGGATTTCGATAGGGTCGACCTGAGCAACCTGCAACGGCAGATCGCCCACGACACCCGCAATATCGGCCAGAGCAAGGTCGACTCAGCCTCGCAGCGACTGCTGGCGATCAATCCGCAAATCCGCCTGCAGTCCCACCCCCAGGGCTTGGATAGCGATTCCCTGGCCGCCGCCGTGGCGGCGGTCGATCTGGTGCTGGATTGCTCGG
>CAMPJN010000219.1 GCA_946886875.1 uncultured Pseudomonas sp. | reverse complement strand
CCCAACACCGCGACAGCGAACCAGGCGATATGGCCGACTAGTCGGTTCATTGCGAGTCTCCTGCTGTCGGAATTTACGCCCGACATTCATTGTTATTGTTTGCGACCCGTTTACGGGGCTAACCGACTATCGCCAAATAACCATGAGTCCGAAATTCGCAAAAATACCAACAGCCGCCGCGTAGAACTACGCGACCCCTGAGTAATTGGCATATGGGCGTGTACGCAAGACTACCGAGGCCGGATGCCTGCAGCACAGCAAGAGAGGTACGAGAGGTCCATCGATAGCGTCTGCGGCCGATTGCGATTACTCTTCGCCGAGCAATTAACTTATAGCCAGCGACAATAAATATTAATCATCAGTACAACTACTTACTTACATCATCCGTATTACTACGTAGCCCACCAATAAATCCGCGAAAACCATATAACTCCGTCTTTACCTGAATTAATAAACACTGCAGACTCGGCCCACCCTTCTTCTGGATAAGTGCGCACGCTTGTGGCTGCCCGTACAAACAGCGTCGCATCCAAAGGCTGCACAGGCACTCCATAGCAAGTTAAAAACGGCTTTCGCAGAAAACAATAAGGAGGTGCAAGCATGCACCCGAATATCCGCGAGAATGCTCCGCCACTGCATATCCTACCGACACTGTTGTTAGCGGTTGTTCTATGCAAACTACCGACCGTGATCATTCAGCGCAGCGCCGACAAACACCTCAAACAGAACCGCGAAAGCCTAGCCGCTGCGCCACCAATAGTCTGTGAGCGACGCTTGCCCCGCCACTGGCGCTCGCACCTGCATCCATCATCGCCCGCCCCGCTCACCCACCCGCCCCTGCGCTTAGCGGCCACGTCCTGGCTGAGCGCACAGTAGCGGCTAAACTCAATACAGCGGCGCTAACCGAGCCGCCCGGCATGGCTCCGAACTTACTCAGCCCGATTAAAAATCGCTGTAAAAACCGATGTTTAAAATCTGCCGACTACAACAATAAGGAGCTGCAGACCATGCGCCCGAAAATCCGCGGAAAAGTTCTGTTACTGAGCATTCTTCCGGCACTGTTGCTGGCGATCATTTTAAGCGGGCTGTCGGTGGTGATCCTGCATCGCCTCGCCGACGAGCAAGTGAAGGAAACCCGCGAGCGCATGGTTGCCGATCGGCGCATGGTGCTCGAACAATACGTGCAGCTTGCGCAAAGCAGTATCGCACCGCTGTATGCCGCCTCGGCCAAAGGCGATATGACCGCACGCGCCGAAGCCATCGAACGGCTCAAACAGCTGAGCTATGGCAAAGACGGTTACTTCTTCGGCTACGACTCGCAGAGCGTGCGGGTGTTCTGGGCGGACAAGAACGTCAAGATCGGCGAAAGCTTTCGCGACTTCGTCGATGCCAACGGTGTTTATGTGATCAATGAGCTGGTGCGGGTGGCCAAGGATAAAACCCATTACCTGAACTACAGCTTTCCGGTACCCGGGCGCGACGAGAGCGTGCCCAAGGTCGGCTATGCCATTTACCTGGATAAGTGGGATTTGATGTACGGCACCGCGGTCAATCTGGACGATATCGAAGCCCAAGTGGCTAAGGTGGCCGCCGAACTGGATAAACGCATCACCACCCTGATCAGCCTGTTGCTCGGCGTGACTCTGGTGCTGCTGACCGTTATCGCCGTGGCGGCGGTCTGGCTGGCCAATTCCCTGGTGCGGCCGCTGCAGAGGATCAAAGCCAACCTCGACGACATTGCCGCCGGGAGTGGCGACCTGACCCATCGTCTGACGGTGAACAGCGACGACGAACTGGGGCAGCTGGCGACCTCATTCAACCGTTTCGTCGACAAGATCCATGCCCTGGTGCAGCAGATCGCCGGCATGACCGGCCAACTGACCGAACTGGTCCGCGAGATGGCCGAGCAGGCCCAACGCTCCGACAAGGCCATGGCCACCCAACGGCAGGAGACCGACCAGCTGGCCACGGCGATCAACCAGATGTCCGCCGCCTCCCACGAGGTCGCCAACAGCGCCCAAGGCGCGGCGCACGCGGCGCAGCAAACCGACCAGGAAGGCCAAGCGGCCAAGCGCATGGTCGACCTCACCGTCGAACGCATCGACGCCCTGGTCGACGACATTCGCAGCAGCGGCGTCTCCCTCGATGGTTTGCAGCAGGATGTGCATTCGATCGTCGGCGTGCTCGGGGTGATCCGCTCGATCGCCGAGCAAACCAATTTGCTCGCGCTCAACGCAGCCATCGAGGCGGCGCGTGCCGGCGAAGCCGGGCGTGGTTTCGCCGTGGTTGCCGACGAAGTGCGCGCCCTGGCCAGCCGTACACAGCAAAGCACCCTGGAGATTCAGGGCATGATCGACCGCCTGCAGAGCGGCACCGAAGAGACGGTGAACGCCATGCGCCGCTCCAGCGACGCCGGCCACGCCACCACCGGACAGGCGACCCAGGCCAGCACCTCGCTCACGGCCATCGGCGAGCTGATTGCTACAATCAGCGACATGAACGCGCAGATTGCCAGCGCCGCCGAACAGCAAACCGCGGTATCGGAAGAGATCAATCGCAGCATCCAGCACATCGCCGCAGCGGTGGACAGCGTCGCCGACGAGACCCAGCAAGGCGCGCAAACCGCGCTCAGCCTGGCCGAACTCAGCGACAACCTGGGCGCCCTGGTACGTCAATTCCGTATTTAGATCGCTGTGCTTTTTATCGCCCCTCAACGGACCGCGCGCCCATGCAGCTCAAACACAAGATAGTCGCGCTCAGCGTGCTGCCGTTGCTGCTGGCGGTGGCGGTGGTGTGCGTGCTGGTGTTTTTTCAGAATCAGCGCCTGGGCGAGCAGCAGGCGCGCCTGATCGAAAACAGCATCCTGGCGAGCAAGCGCGCCGAACTCAAGCACTACGTCGAGATGGCCCTGAGCATCATTTCGCCGTTGTACGAAAGCGGCCGCGACGATGCCGAGATCAAACAGCAGGTGCTCGGCGTGCTGGCCAGAATCAGCTTCGGCAGCGACGGTTACTTCTTCGTTTACGAAAGCAACGGACGCAACCTGATGCACCCGCGCCAGGGCGAGCTGGTCGGCAAGGACTTATGGAATATGACCGACCCGCGCGGCTTGCTGGTGATTCAAGCATTGATGAAAAGCGCGCAGAGTGGTGACGGTTTCCAGCATTACGCCTGGCAGAAACCCTCGACCGGCGAGGTGACCGATAAGCTGGCCTACGTGGTCATGCTCGAACGCTGGGGTTGGATGCTCGGCACCGGGATCTACCTGGAAGACGTCGATCAGGCGATTGCCCAGGTCCACGACGAAGTCACCAGCGGCATCCACGCCACCATGCTGGCCATTGCCGGCCTGGCCCTGGTCGCGGTGCTGCTGGTATTCGCCGGCGGTCTGGCACTCAACCTCAGCGAGCATCGTCTGGCCGATCGCAAGCTGCAGCTGTTGACCCAACGCATCGTCAGCCTGCAGGAAGAAGAGCGCTCGCGGGTTTCGCGCGAGCTGCACGACGGCATCAGCCAGTTGCTGGTATCGATCAAGTTCCAGTTCGAACTGGCCAGCCACCAACTCGCCGCGGGTAGCGACAACGGCCTGGGAACCTTGCAGAAAGGCATCGATCGCCTGGCCGGCGCCATTGGCGAAGTGCGGCGTATTTCCCACGACCTGCACCCCTCGTTGCTCGATACCCTGGGCCTGCCCTCCGCCATCGGCCAACTGGTGGCCGAGTTCGAGCAACGCAGCGGCTTGACCATCGACTACCGCAACGGCCTCGGCGACACGCTGCTCAACGATGGCCTGGCCGTGGCGTTGTTCCGCATATTGCAGGAGGCACTGACCAATATCGAACGGCATGCCCAGGCGACCCGGGTGCTGATCAGCCTCGACGGTATGGCGCAGCGAGTGCGTTTGAGGGTGCGTGACGACGGTATCGGTTTCAGCCCCAGGCAACTGGATAAGCGCAATGACGGCATCGGTTTGCGTAATATCCGCGAACGAGTCGAACACTTTGGCGGGCGCTTCGTCCTGACCTCGGAGCCCGGCCAGACCGAGCTGATGGTGACGCTACCCTCACGGGCAGCGTCGCCCTCTCGACCGGAGCAACCCACATAATAAGAGTCCCGCACCATGACTGCTGCTGCCAACACCATAAGAATCGCCCTGGTAGATGATCATGCCCTGGTGCGCGAAGGTATTCGCGCATTGCTCGCGGAGCTGCCGCATTTCGAGGTGGTCGGCGAGGCCAGCAGCGGCGCGCAAGCGTTCGAACTGGTGGAGCGCGAACGTCCCGATATCGTGCTGATGGACATCGGCCTGAAGGACATCAACGGCCTGGAACTGACCAAACAGCTGCGCGAACGCTATCCGGCGTTGAAAGTGCTGATTCTGAGCATGTACGACAATCAGGAGTACGTGAGCACCTCGCTGGAGGTCGGCGCCTGCGGCTATGTGCTCAAGGAAGCCTCGTCCCGTGAAATCGTCACCGCCATCGAAGCGATCGCCGCTGGCGGCAGCTTTTACAGCGGCGATATCGCGCGCAAGCTGGTCAAGCGCGAAGCCAACGAAGACGAACTCACCCCGCGCGAACGCGAGGTGCTGCTGATGCTCGCCCAAGGCCTGAACAACAAGGCCATGGCTCGCTCGCTGGAGATCAGCGTGCGCACCGTCGAGACCCATCGCCTGAGCATCAGACGCAAGCTCAATATCGATAAACCGGCGGATCTGGTGAAGCAGGCCATGGCCCACGGCTGGACCCCCGACGAGTAAGCACCCGCCAAACCTTGCATGCAACTCGCGCGCGGCGTCCGAGTCGATAACCTATAGCCCCTGATATTCCGTTGAACAACCTGGGCCAGGCAGCCGAGCCCGTTTTTGATGCCCCGTTCTTTTCAAGCAGCGGGGCAACGCTGGTTTTTCAACAACCTGCTAAACACAAGCCAGCGCCATGAGCCTTGGCTATAGTGGATAAAACCGCCCAGGAGTTTGTGGCATGAGTGAAACAGGAAACGAACGTAGACGCTTTCAGCGGATTACCTTCGACGCGCCCACCGAGATCGTGCAGGGTGCACGACACTGGAGCGTCGAGCTGCATGACGTCTCGCTCAAAGGCTTGCTGGTCAAACGGCCGCCGCAATGGAACGGCGATCCAGACCACCCGTTCGAGGTCAATATCCACCTCGCCGAGGATGCCTGCGTAAAGATGGAAGTAGTGCTGACTCGCACCATGAACGACCTGCTCGGCTTCGTCTGCCGACATATCGACCTCGACTCGATCAGCCACCTGCGCCGCCTGGTGGAACTCAACCTCGGCGATGAAAGCTTGCTCGAACGCGAACTCGCCGCCCTCGGCGACGAAGACTAAGCGTCAAGTGGAGGTCTTGTCCGCCCGGTGCGGTGGACAAGGCTTAGCCATCTCCACCCTCTAGAGGCATCCGGGCTACCGTTACTCGAACAACGCGTCCAGCGCCTGTTCCAGGCGTGTCACCGCGATCACCTGCAAACCTGCCGGCGGCTCTTTCGGCGCATTGCCTTTGGGCACTATGGCGCGCTTGAAGCCGTGCTTGGCCGCTTCTTTCAGGCGTTCCTGACCGCTCGGCACCGGGCGGATTTCGCCGGACAAACCGACTTCGCCAAATACCAGCAGATCGTGCGGCAGCGGTTTGTTACGCAGGCTGGAGATCACCGCGGCCATCAGCGCCAGGTCGGAAGCGGTTTCCAACACTTTGACCCCGCCGACCACGTTGAGAAACACATCCTGATCGTAGGTCGGGATGCCGCCATGCCGGTGCAGCACGGCCAGGAGCATGGCCAAGCGGTTCTGATCCAGGCCCAGGGTGACGCGCCGCGGGTTGGCCATATGGCTGGTGTCGACCAGCGCCTGCACTTCCACCAGCATCGGCCGGGTGCCTTCCCAGGTGGCCATCACCACGCTGCCCGGCACCTCCTCCTGGGCACGGGTGAGGAAGATCGCCGAGGGGTTGGTGACTTCCTTGAGGCCCTTGTCGGTCATGCCGAACACACCCAGTTCGTTGATCGCGCCGAAGCGGTTTTTCACCGCGCGCAGCAGGCGCAGACGGCCATCGGCCTCGCCCTCGAAATACAGCACGGTATCGACCATATGCTCGAGCACCCGCGGCCCGGCCAGAGCGCCGTCCTTGGTCACATGGCCGACAAGGAAGATCGCCGTGCCGCTCTGCTTGGCGAAGCGCACCAGCAGCGCCGCGCTTTCGCGCACCTGGGATACGCCGCCGGGCGCCGAGGACAGTTGTTCGGTGAAGATGGTCTGGATCGAGTCGATTACCATCACCTTGGGTTTTTCCAGACGCGCGGTGGCGATGATGCTTTCGATGCAGGTTTCGGTCATCACCTTGAGCTTGTCTTCCGGCAAACCCAGACGCCGGGCGCGCATGGCGACTTGCTGCTGGGATTCTTCGCCGGTGACATAGAGTGCGGGAAAGCGCGTGGCGATATTGCACAGGGTCTGCAGCAGAATCGTCGATTTACCGATGCCGGGATCGCCGCCGATCAGCACCACCGAGCCGTCCACCAGGCCGCCGCCGAGCACCCGATC
>CAMPJN010000218.1 GCA_946886875.1 uncultured Pseudomonas sp. | reverse complement strand
TTGGCGCAGACGCAGGTCTGGCCGTTGTTGCGGTATTTGGAGATCAGCGCGCCTTCGACCGCCTTATCCAGGTCGGCATCGTCGAAGACGATAAAGGGCGCGTTGCCGCCCAGCTCCAGGGAGACCTTCTTGATGTCCTTGGCGCACTCGGCCATCAACTGGCGACCGATTTCGGTCGAGCCGGTGAAGCTCAGCTTGCGCACTATCGGGTTGCCGGTCAGCTCGCTGCCGATATCGCCGGCGCTGCCGGTAACCACGCTGAGCACGCCTTTGGGGATGCCGGCACGATGGGCCAGCTCGACCAGAGCCAAAGCGGAGAACGGGGTCTGCGAAGCCGGCTTGATCACCATGGTGCAACCGGCAGCCAGAGCCGGGCCGGCTTTACGGGTGATCATCGCCGCGGGGAAGTTCCACGGGGTGATAGCGGCAGTCACGCCGATCGGCTGCTTGATCACGATCAGCCGCTTGTCCGGCTGATGACCGGGAATCACATCGCCATAAACACGCTTGGCTTCCTCGGCGAACCACTCGATAAAGGAGGCTGCGTAAGCGATCTCGCCCTTGGCCTCGGCCAGCGGCTTGCCCTGCTCCAGGGTCATCAAGCGGCCGAGGTCGTCCTGGTTTTCCATCAGCAATTCGAACCAACGGCGCAGCTTGCCGGCGCGCTCCTTGGCGGTCAGCGCACGCCAGGCCGGCAGTGCACGGTCGGCGGCCTCGATGGCGCGACGGGTCTCCGCGGCGCCCATTTTCGGCACAGTGCCGATGATCTCGTTGGTTGCGGGGTTATTGACCTTGATCGTCTGGCCGCTGTCGGCGTCGAGCCAGGCGCCGTCGATATAGGCTTGCTGACGGAACAGTTGGGTGTCTTTTAATTGCATGGCAGTCTCCTTGATTCCGACACCCAGGCATCGGACAGTGGTTAGGGCGCTACAGGCGTATCGCGGCGGCCTTGACCGCCTAGCGCCACCCTTGCGACGCTTCATCGGCCGCGCGCGAGCATATTGCGCTGGCAGAGGAAAAGCGTTTCGCCGAGAGCGTTTGAAATCTCAAACGAATCCTAGGGTCGCCACGGCTAAAGGGCAATAGCCTGTTCGAAAAAATTAACGAAACGTTCAACTATCAGCACTTTCGTCAACCAGCCATCACCGATACTGGCGCGCTCGTGCAGAATCGCGAACAATGCCCTGGAATGGACGCCCGCCCGCGAGATGCGTATGATTGCGCCCGCGCTGCACCAGTAGCTCAGCTGGATAGAGTACTGCCCTCCGAAGGCAGGGGTCGTGGGTTCGAATCCCGCCTGGTGCGCCAAATCATTGTTTCTAGTTATCTACAGATGTCTACGAAACGCCCACAAAGCCCGCCCCGTGCGGGCTTTGTTGTTTCTGGTTGCCTCTCCTTGTCTCCCCTTATAACCTCGCCCTCTGTATCCCAGGGTGTATCCCCGGGCACCCTTAGAACTGGAGGGATACACGGACGTGAAACGCTCCGATATCAAGCGCCG
The DNA here is from genome assembly GCA_946886875.1 of uncultured Pseudomonas sp. The sequence goes on along the minus strand of CAMPJN010000218.1, from coordinate 5,063 downwards.
GCCGCTAAGCGACACGGTTTTAGCGAGCATCGAACCCGAGACCCGCGAATATCGCGAACTGGATGGCAATGGCTTGTATCTGCGGGTTAAGCCGGACGGTCAGAAGTCTTGGCAGCTGCGCTACAAAAATCAGCAACCCACATGGAGCTGGATGGGGCTTGGCGGGTACCTGCAAATCAGCGGTTCGCTGGCCCGTAAGAAGGCTGCCGAGCTGCGCAAGGAGATCGCCGCTGGCGAAGACCCCATCGCTAATCGCAAAGCACGCACAGCGGCCGAGCTCAAGGCGGCGACCAATACTTTCGAGGTACTGGCCCGCGAGTGGCTCGAGCTTCGCACACCTACCTGGGAGCCCAGCACAGCTCGCCGGAATACCGGCTCTCTCGAGCTCCACGTTTTCCTGTGTTCGGCAAACACTCTTATACCGAGATTACCCCCAAGCAGTGGATGGACTTCCTGCAGACGCTAGAGCGGAAGGGCATTCTTGAGCAGATGAAGCGAGTGCGCCGCTCCTGCAAGGAAATCTACGACCTGGCCCGCGTCATTGGAAGGGCCATTCACAACCCCTTGGACGGCCTCAGCCGCTTCCTGCAGACCAAGCCAGCCGAGAACTATGCCCACGTAACCGCCCAGGAGCTGCCCGACCGGCTACGAGCCATCAGCGCGTATCCGCACGCGGCAGATCTGCGGCTGGGCCTTCGCTTGTTGTTGCTGACCGGCGTCAGACCCAGCGAGCTGCGCGAAGCGCCCTGGTCTGAGTTCGACTTGGCCAAGGGCCTTTGGAGCATCCCGGCCGAGCGAATGAAGAAGCGCCGCGACCACCTGGTGCCCCTGTCGCGGCAGGCGCTCGATGCGCTGAAAGAGTTACAGGGTATCAACGGCCGTTACCCGCTGATTTTTCCTGGGCGCAACGACCGCAAGAAAGCGTGCGGCAACATGGCATTCAACATAGCTCTGCGGCGTATGGGCTATGAAGGCCGGCAGACCGGCCTTGGCTTCCGACATATCGCGTCTACCACCTTGCGCGAGAACAACTTTCCCCGCGAGCACGTCGAGGCGCAGCTGGTCCACTTCGGAGCAGGCCATACGCAGCCTGATCTGCGATAAGCCCCCTGAACAGATCGAAGTGTTTTTACCTGCCCACCTCTTTCCAGAATTCATGGGTGAGGTATGCCGCTTGAGACTATTTACAGGCCGGATCAATAAAAGGTTCAATGACGGATGTCGCGAATAAATTCGTCCCTATACCTCGCGCCTAGCCTCCAACTTCGCCGCTTTCTAGCTTGCGCCAGAGCAGGCGCACCGCTGCTTTGCGCACCAGGGCGCAGCGGTACAGGCGAATTTCCAGCGGCACCTGCCACTGCTCGCCGGCGCAGACCATCAGTTCGCCACGGGCCAGTTCGCCGGTCACCGACAGGCGTGGCACCCAGGCCACGCCCATGCCTTGCAGGGCCATGGCTTTGAGGCTGTCGGCCATCGCGGTTTCGTACACCGTGGTCGAGCGCAGGCCGCGCTGGCGCAGCAGCAGGTTGACCGAACGGCCGAGAAAGGCGCCGGCGCTGTAGGCCAGCAGCGGTACGCTCTGACCGCCGTCGAGATCGAACAAGGGTTGGCCCTGCTCGTTCACCGCGCACACCGGCAGCATTTCGGTACGGCCGAGGTGCAGCGAGGGAAAGATTTCCGGGTCCATCTGCATCGAGGCATCGGGGTCGTAGTAGGCCAGGATCAGGTCGCAGGCGCCTTCGCGCAGGGCATGCACCGCCTCGCCGACGTTGGTCGCCACCAGCCGTGTGCTCAATGGCAGGCCCTCGCGGCGCAGACGTGCGATCCATTCGGGGAAGAAGCCCAGGGTCAGGGAATGCGCCGCGGAGATCTGCAGCACTTCGCCCTGCTGGCCTTCGACGTTATGCAGGTGGCGCACCACCTCGCCCAGCTGATCGACCATGCTGCGCGCGGTCACCAGAAACAGCTGGCCGGACTCGGTCAGTTCCACCGGCGTGCAGGCGCGGTTGACCAAGGTCAGGCCAAGCATGTTTTCCAGGCTACGGATGCGCCGGCTGAACGCCGGCTGGGTGACGAAACGCTTTTGCGCCGCTTGGGAAAAACTGCGGGTGGCGGCCAGGGCGACGAAGTCCTCCAGCCATTTGGTTTCCAGGTTCATCGACTACCCTTGGAGTGAGCCCGTGCGATGGCGCCGGCCTTCGGCCGACCAGCGCCCATCCTGCCCTATGCCATGCCCAGGCACCAGAGGGTCGGATAAGCGTGCCAGCATTGGCCATTACAAAACGTTACACTTGGCCCTGAGAATAAAAATAGCAATTCTAGGAGCTGGAAATATGCAGAAGTTGCGTAGCGCTATCCTACTGGTCGGTCTGTTTTTGTTGATGACCGCCACCTCACATGCGGAATTACCGGACACCTACCGGGTGATCCTGCAAACCGAAAACTTCCCACCGTTCAGCATGTCCGCCGACAACAAGAAGTTCGCCCGCGGCGACAAGATCCTGGGCATCGGTGCCGATACCGTACGCGATATGTTCAGCCGCGCGGGCATCGCCTACAGCATGACCCTGCGCTCGCCCTGGAGCCGGATTTACAACGACACCCTGAACTCGCCGAATCATGGCCTGTTCGCCATCGTCCGTACCAAGGCCAACGAGTCACTGTTCAAGTGGGTCGGCCCCCTCGCCCACTACGACAATGTACTGCTCAGCGCCTCGGGCCGCGGGCTCAAGCTGAAGAACCTGGAAGAGGCTGCGGCGTACAAGGTCGGCGTCTACCGCAACGGTGCGGTCAACTCCTATCTGGAAAGCCAGGGCCTGAGTGCCGACGACACTCTCAGCGAGCAGGACAACGTGCAGCGCCTGCTCAAGGGCGACATCGATCTGTGGGCCACCGCCGAACCTTCGTGGCGCTACTACGCCCAGCAGATGGGCGTTGGCGGCCTGGAAACCGCCCTGGTCTTTAATACCTCGGAAGTCTTCCTGGCGCTGAACAAGGACACCCCCGACGAGGTGGTTGAACGTTTGCAGGGCGCCCTGAACGAGATCATCGGCGAAGGCTATAGCGCTTGCAGCAAGACCCCGGAGTTCTGCTACCTGATCCGCAACCGCAAGGTTCCGACGGACGGTTAAGCGCACAACAGCGAGTCTGCCGGCCAATTTTCCCAGCGCGGGATATCGGCCGGCAGCAGGCGCATAAAGCGATAGCATCAAGCCACCATTCCTGACGCCATCGGCATGCGTGGCGGGCTTCGCCCACCTCTAGCAGCACTCAATCACCAAGCCACGAGCAGCCAATCAAGCGGCTAGCGTGGGCTCGCACGACCGATTCAAGCCGCGCGAAACACCCCAGCTACGCTCGCCAAGGCTCGGGGGTCACACCAACATTATGCCGATCGTGCATAGGCCAGCGTTTAACAGCATTAGCCGGCGCCGCGCTGCAGCCCTTACCCTTGGGGTCATCGCGGCGTCGGCCGTCTTCTTCAAGAGTCTTTTCCCTCATGTCACACAGCGCATCGTTTCGCGTAGAAACCGACTTGCTTGGCTCCCTCGAAGTTCCTGCCGAGGCCTATTACGGCATCCAGACCCTGCGCGCCGTGAATAACTTCCGCCTGTCCGGCGTGCCGTTGGCGCACTACCCGAAGCTGGTGGTGGCGCTGGCCATGGTCAAGCAAGCGGCGGCCGACGCCAACCGCGAGCTGGGCCACCTCAGCGTTGCCAAGCATGCGGCGATCAGCGAAGCCTGCGCCCGCATCATTCGCGGCGATTTCCACGAAGAGTTCGTGGTCGACATGATCCAGGGCGGTGCTGGTACCTCGACCAACATGAACGCCAACGAAGTGATCGCCAATATCGCCCTGGAAGCCATGGGCCATGCCAAGGGCGAATACAAGCACCTGCACCCGAACAACGACGTGAACATGGCGCAGTCGACCAACGACGCCTACCCGACCGCCATCCGTCTCGGCCTGCTGCTCGGCCACGACGCCCTGCTGGCCAGCCTCGACAGCCTGATCGGCGCCTTCGCGGCCAAAGGCGAAGAGTTCTCCCACGTACTGAAGATGGGCCGCACCCAATTGCAGGATGCAGTGCCTATGACCCTCGGTCAGGAATTCCGCGCCTTCGCCACCACCCTCGGCGAAGACCTGGCGCGCTTGAAAAGCCTGGCCCCGGAACTGCTCACCGAAGTCAACCTGGGCGGTACCGCGATCGGCACCGGGATCAACGCCGACCCGCGTTACCAGCAACTGGCGGTCGACCGCCTGGCAGTGATCAGCGGCCAGCCGCTGGTGCCGGCCGCCGACCTGATCGAAGCCACCTCGGACATGGGCGCCTTCGTGCTGTTCTCCGGCATGCTCAAGCGCACCGCGGTGAAGCTGTCGAAGATCTGCAACGACCTGCGCCTGCTCTCCAGCGGCCCGCGTACCGGGATCAACGAGATCAACCTGCCGGCGCGCCAGCCGGGCAGCTCGATCATGCCTGGCAAGGTCAACCCGGTGATTCCGGAAGCGGTCAACCAGGTGGCCTTCGCCATCATCGGCAACGACCTGGCGCTGACCATCGCCGCCGAAGGCGGGCAGTTGCAGCTCAACGTCATGGAGCCGCTGATCGCCTACAAGATTTTCGATTCGATCCGCCTGCTGCAACGCGCCATGGACATGCTGCGCGAGCACTGCATCGTCGACATCAGCGCCAACGAAGCCCATTGCCGCGCGCTGATGGAGAACTCCATCGGCCTGATCACCGCGCTCAACCCCTATATCGGTTACGAAAACTCCACCCGCATCGCCAAGCTGGCGCTGCTCACCGGCCGCGGCGTACTGGAACTGGTGCGCGAGGAAAAGCTCCTGGACGACGCCACCCTGGCCGACATCCTCAGCCCGGAAAATATGATCGCGCCGCGCCTGGTGCCGCTCAAAGCCTGAGTACGCCACGCGTCCCACGAGCAACACCCGCACAAGGATGCGCGGGGCTTATGCGCCGAACCGACGCCTGAGCATGAGCCGGAAGGAAGCCGGCAGCCAACGAGATGCATATCAGCATCCAGGGCATACCAACAATAAC
>CAMPJN010000217.1 GCA_946886875.1 uncultured Pseudomonas sp. | reverse complement strand
TTGTCCGCAGGAGCGGGAAGTCTCCTTTTTACTCATTCAAGGTGACGCCTGACGGTGCACCTCAACTCAATCGTTAGGTACCAATGAGCGACTTGGTGGGCCGAATTACTGCGCTTACCGCAGGCCAGCGACAGCAGGTCTACCTGAGGCTCTGGAATGAACTCACTGTTGCAGGTCGAGCGATTTGGAGTGACCCGGGGTACAGCGAGGCCCAAAAGCTGGACGGCTTGAAGTGGTTGAACGAAATTCAGCATAGAATTTGGAATGGCTACATGCGCACTCCCGGGTATGAGCCTGAGCAACTGTTCGCGATTGTTAATGGTCATATTCAACAGGCCGAGCATATTCGCGGGCACTTCGGCACCTGCCTACGCAGGGCTGTCAATGATGCAGTTGGCACCTAACCCTCTGGAGTACCGATGATTGAAAGATCATCATGGGTCATCAAAGACCGAGCGGTTGTCCGCAGGAGCGGGAAGTCTCCTTTTTACTCATTCAAGGTGACGCGCCGGCCTGTCACCCAGTTTGCAATGCCAAACCGGGTGACAGCCCACCCCGCACCTCAATCGTTGGGCCCATAGATGAATCCGACAGAGATTCGCGACCGCATCCGGGAGCGCATAGCTCCAGCAATTCTTGAGTACGGATTTCGTGGGCGCTCATCGACCTTTTCCCGCGATGTTGGCGACGTTTCGCACCTAATTCAGATACAAGCCTCGAGCGCCAATTCGACCGATGGGTCGCGATTCACGGTAAACGTGGCCGTATGGGTGCGTGCACTGTCCGCGGAGCCTAGGGCGACGGTAGTTGGGGCCCACTGGAACCGCCGCCTCGGAGACCTCGGTCCGGAGCGAACCGATCTGTGGTGGCAGGCGAACGACCTGGCGATGGCCGATGAGGCAGCAAGCGACATGTCAAAGCGTGTCAGACTATTCGCCATTCCAGCACTTGATCAGCTTACGTCTAGTAGCGACTTGTTGGCGCTTTGGAGGTCCGGCAAGTCTCCTGGGCTCACGGCAGTTCAGGCCGATCGTTTCCGCCGACAGCTCGAGAAGCTTGGCGAGGCCTAGCCACCCATTCGAAGGGACGCGGAGGCCTGCCACCGGTTTGCTGCGGCAACCGGGCGCCAGTCCACCGCGCACCTAGACTCGATCGTTGGGCCCAAGCACCACGCGCTCTGGAGGATGCAAATGTCGGATTCCGAGGCACAGTTCCAGGAGTTGCTGGCCCATCTGATTGCGCGCGTGGACAAGATGTTGACCGAGCAGGGCGACATGCAGGCGCTTGGCCTAACGCTCCACGCCGATGGCCGGGTCGAGGTTGCAGTCGGCTTGGCCGACAGTCCCGAGCGGCTGTCCGAGGTTCTGAATGCAATGCAGACCTCATTTTCCCAGGCAGTCCTCCGGCAGCCGATCAAGGCGACCTGCATCGCGTACCCCGACTACGAGAAGAAAGCTGTGATAGCGCTCCTGGAGAATGACGAGAACTACTGCTCCAGGATCACGATTCCTGTGCTTACAAACCCAACTTCGCGGCTAGACGTCGATGGCATCGAGGTCGAGGACGGCGGCGTATACATCTTTCGGGTAATGCGTGACACCTGATCGTTCAATCAAGGCGGGACATGCCGCCCTACGGGCAACGTCTCCGCATATCCAAGCCATGGGTCGTCAAGGCACGAAATGGTCAGGCTAGCGCCACTACTTCCGGCGTGCCTTCTGCTTGCACTGTTCGTGCACGCCTTGGTTGCAGCAGTGCGAACCGGCTCGTACACCGGGTACTTCAGTTCCGTGCTGGCAAAACCGTATCTGGTCACGCGAGCGAAGCAACCACGTACCTTTTGGCTACTAATAGCGATGAATGCGCTCACAATCCTGGCCATTGTGGCACTACTGTTTGACACTCTGGCATATGAATGGGGGACGTTTCAGTCATGATGTCTGACAACCCATCCAAGGTGGCGCCTGGCGGCGCACCCGATCATCGGTAGGCGAATAGGGGAGTCATGGGTATCTCGTTGTTGGCAGTTGCGGCATTTGCACTCGCATCCAGCGGACCGGTCCAGGACCAACCTCGGCCAGACCCCTTTACCTTGCTTTTTGCTTCCACGTGCATGACGTATTTTTATGCTCCGGAGAAGCTGCGAGCTGAAATGGCAACTCGTGGCGCCGGAGTGCTCCAAGGCGAGTCGGCCAGGTTCTTTCTTGGCGGCAAGCCTGGCACTGCATGGTCAGTTCAAGGCGCCGAGGGCAGGTTCGTTGTTTCGTGGCGAGATGACCACGTCTGCGCCGTCTTCGCCCAGCGAGCCCCCGTAGCCGACGTTCATGCGAACTTCGCATCGTTGCTTGCTGAGGCGCCTGATCCGTTGATTGCGAGCCCCAGAGAAGAGGCCGGCCCAGAAGCAGGAATGGTCAGGACCGTATCGATCGCTTGGGGCAGGCCCGACGACAAGACAGAACTTCTCTTTACCCTGACGACTTCGGGCGCCGCTACGTCCACGGTGCAAGCCATGGCGTCGATGGCGCGGGTCGATGCCCCGGCCAATACAGTCAAGGTGACGCCCGACGGCGCACCTCGACGCACGCGTTAGACCCCATGAGATTGAGCTCGCTTCGTCGATTCCTGGACTCCGAGATCCCGGCGGGCGTCCTGATCTCGGAAGTGGACGCAGAGCTATCGGCGATTCGCTACCACCTCCAGGAATTAGGCCGATCTATCCCGATTCCGGTTGGCGAAGATTGCGATGTAGAGATCTCGCGGGCCGACGTGGCTTTCCTCTGCGGTGCGTTCCTGAGGGGTGAGATTGACGCTGTCCTACTCGCATTCATTGCGGACGTAATCCAGCTCGCAGACCGCGTCTCGATAGTCGATCCCTGGGTCGCCGAGGCGGTAGCCGAATGCACGGATCCCCAAGTCCAGGGCGAGTTCACCGTCGACAAAGCACGGGCGCTGGTTTCGAGTGCTGGGGTCTAACACCTCAGGCGCTGCCGCGTCACCGACGCGAAGCCTGGCCGGCCTGCCTACAGTTCCTCGGGCATGGGCGCCGGCCGCGCCTTCGCCAAATTCCGCAACGCAATCGCCAGCACCCCACCCAACACCATCGCCCCACCAATCCACAACCGCGGCCCGACCTGATCCTGCAGGAACACGATGCCAAGGATCGTCGCCAACAGCGGCGCCGCAAGCAGATAGGGCGTGACCTGCGCCACCGGATGCCGCTGCATCAGCAGGTAATAGATGCCATGGCCCAGCAGCGAGGCAACGAGGGCCGCGTACACGACACCGAACCAGGCAACCCAACTGGCGGAGGCGATTTCCTGCATGGGGTGAGGCTCGATCAATGCGCTGGCCAGCAGCAGCGGGGCCACGCCGATGACGGCGGTCCAGCCCTGTTGCGAGAACAGATCCATGCCGCGTAGGCCGCGCATCAGCACGGTGCCGATGGCGAGGAAGAAGGCCGAGACCAGCATCAGCAGCAGTGCGGCGGGACTGTCGAGCACGGTCGGGTCGAAGCCGAGCACCAGCACGCCGAGGAAGCTCAGGCCGATGGCGGTGCCGGTCCGCCAGTGCACGCGCTCGCCGAGCCACCACCAGGCGAGCAGGGCGGCCATCGGTACGTAGCTCTGCATCACGATCGCCGGCGAGGCGAGGGTGGCCGACAGGCTCAGCGACCAGAAGCTCAGGCCGAAGTGCAGCACGCCGTTGCATAGCGCCACCGCGGCCAGCCGCGGCCACTGACCCTGCGCAGGCGCCTTGATGAAGGGCGCGAGCAACAACGCGAGCAGGCACAGCCGCAGCGCGGTGAACAGCAGCGGCGGGAACTCCAGCAGCGCCAGCTTGGACGTGAGGAAGTTGCCGGCCCAGGCCAGGCAGACCAGCGAGACCAGCGCGAGGTCGCGGCCGCCGAGGCCGCGATGGCTGTCAGTAGCCAATGCCCAGCCGGTTGTAGAGCTTGCGCAGGGTCCACATCGGGCCGACCAGCAGGTAGACCAGGTCGGTGAGGAAGCTCGGGCGCTTGCCCTCGACCTTGTGGCCGATGAACTGCCCGATCCACGCCACGACGAACACGCCGATGGCGAGCATCAGCAGGAACTTCATGCCGAACTGCGTCGAGATCCACAGGTTGAGCAGGATGCTGGCGAAGAAGCAGGCCAGCAGGCCCAGCGCCAGCTTGTGCGAGAGCTTCCAGTACCACAGCCAGGCCAGGAACATGCCCAGCACCGCGAAGCTGCCGGGCTTGCCGAGGAATTCCGGCACCGGGATCACCCACAGGAAGGCCGTCACCGTCCACACTATCGCCGGTACGCAGAGCAGGTGGATGCTCTGGTTGGTGGCGTTCTGGTGGTCGTCGGAGTACTGGTCGAGCAGCTGGTCTACGCGGCGCATGGGCGGTTCCTCGTGTGGTCGGCCATCCGTGCCGGTGCGGTCAGTCGATTCGCAGGTCGGCCAGGCGCCACAGCGCCTCGGCGTATTTTTCGCGCGTCGCCGCGATCACGTCGGCGGGCACGCGAGGGCCGGGTGCGGTCTTGTCCCAGTCCAGCGTCTCCAGGTAGTCGCGGACGAACTGCTTGTCGTAGCTCGGCGGGCTGGTGCCGACCGAATACGAATCGGCCGGCCAGAAGCGCGAGGAGTCCGGCGTCAGCATCTCGTCCATCACGTGGAGCACGCCGGCTTCGTCGAGGCCGAACTCGAGCTTGGTATCGGCGATCAGGATGCCGCGCTCGGCGGCGTGCTTGACGGCGAAGCGGTACACCGCCAGCGTGGCCTCGCGCACGCGTTCGGCGAGCTCGCCGCCGATCTGCGCGGCGACGGCGTCGAAGCTGACGTTCTCGTCGTGGCTGCCGGCCGCGGCCTTGGTGGACGGCGTGAAGATCGGCTCCGGCAACTGCTCGGCCTGGCGCAGGCCCGCGGGCAGGGCGATGCCGCAGACCGCGCCGGTGCGCTGGTAATCCTTCCAGCCGCTGCCGATCAGGTAGCCGCGGGCGATGGCCTCCACCGGCACCGGTTTGAGCTTCTTCACCACCACGCTGCGCTTCGAATACAGCGCCACGTCGGTGCCCGCCGGCAGCACGGAGGCCACGTCCGCGCCAGTCAGATGATTCGGCACCAGGTGCGCGGTCTTGCCGAACCAGAAGTTGGAGATCTGGCAGAGCATCTCGCCCTTGCCGGGAATCGGATCCGGCAGCACCACGTCGAAGGCCGAGAGGCGGTCGCTGGCGACCATCAGCAGGCGGTTGCCGGGCAGGTCGAAGACGTCGCGCACCTTGCCCGAATGCAGCAGGGCCAGGCCGGGCAAGTCGGAGCGGTGCAGGGTGGTGGACACGGCGGGCGCTGGCGTGGGGGACGCCATAGTGTACCCGGCGGGGCCGCGCCGCCGGCTGCTACAATGCCGCGCATGCGCCGCCGACTCGCCGTCCTGCCGCTCGCCCTGCCGATCATGCTGACACTGGTGGCGCCGGCCCTCGCGCAGGTGCCGCCGGTGGTCAAGATCGTGCGACCGGTCAAGGTCGGCCAGTGCGTGGCCTGCCATGGCCTCGACGGCCGCAGCCGCGCGGCCGGCATCCCGCACCTGGCCGCGCAGGACGAGCAATACCTGGTCAGCTCGCTGCTGGCCTACCGCGGCGGCCAGCGCCGCCACCCGGTGATGAACGCCATCGCCAACAGCCTGCAGCCGCGCGACATCCAGGCGCTCGCGCGCTGGTACGCGAGCCAGCCCCCGGCCCGCGTCCGATGAAGGGCCGCGGCAAGCTGATCGGGCTGCTGATCGGCGTGCTGGCCGGATGGGGAACCCGACGGCCCTGGCTGATCGCCGTCGGCCTGGTCCTTGGCCATCTCTACGACCTCGGCTGGTTCGGCGGCACGCGCGCCGGCGACACGCCGGACGCGCCGCCCGCGCCACCGGTGGCCGATCCGTACGAGGTGCTTGGCGTGGCCCGCGATGCGACCGACGAGGAGGTCGAGCAGGCCTGGCGCCGGCGCATGCAGGAGTACCATCCCGATCGCGTGGCCAATGCCGCGCCCGAACTGCGCGAGCTGGCCGAGCGCCGCGCCCGCGAATCCAATGCCGCCTGGGAACGCATCCAGAAACAACGCAAGCCCTAGCCGAAGCCGCCGACACCGAGGATCCGATGCCGACCACGCCCTGCCTGATCGCCCCTTCCATCCTCTCCGCCGACTTCGCGCGCCTGGGCGCCGAGGTGGACGCGGTGCTGCAGGCCGGCGCCGACTGGGTGCACTTCGACGTGATGGACAACCATTACGTGCCCAACCTGACCATCGGCCCGCTGGTCTGCGAGGCGCTGCGCAAGCACGGCGTGACCGCGCCGATCGACGTGCACCTGATGGTGAAGCCGGTGGACCGCATCATTCCCGACTTCGCCAAGGCCGGCGCCACCTACATCAGCTTCCATCCCGAGGCGAGCGAGCACGTGGACCGCACCATCCAGCTGATCCGCGCCAGCGGCTGCAAACCGGGGCTGGTGTTCAACCCGGCGACGCCGCTGCACCACCTCGACCACGTGCTCGAGCAGCTCGACCTGGTGCTGATCATGTCGGTGAACCCGGGCTTCGGCGGGCAGAGCT
>CAMPJN010000216.1 GCA_946886875.1 uncultured Pseudomonas sp. | reverse complement strand
CCTTGTCGTTGATGAACAGGTACTTGCCGTCGTACTTGCCGTCGGTCATGGAGATATGCGGGTGGTGACAGTCGCCGTTCTGGAACTTGGCGCTGTCACCCATGATGTGTTTGCTTTCGTTGGTCAGGCCCCAGCCGGTGGCCGAGTCGACGTTGAATACCGGGATACGCATCAGTTCGCGCATCGAAGGCACACCCACCACCCGCACTTCGCCCTGGTGGCCACCGCTCCAGAAACCGTAGTAATCGTCCAGTTCGCCCGGGCCGACGTGAATCTTTGCCTTCGACTCACTGACCGCCGCCGCCCAGGATTCGCGGGTCATCACACTACCGCCAAGCGCCGTCGCGGCGACTGCCGCGCCGGTTATGGCCGAGGCGCCGAGGAAACCACGGCGGCTGAGGCCGAGCTTTTCCAATTGTTCGTTGTTTTCTTTGGCTGCGCTTTTCGGGGTGTTCTTCGACTCTTTATCGCTCATGGGTTCTGCTCCTTGACTGGATAAAACTGACGGTCGAGCAGGCCGTACCCTCGTTGCCGAAAGGCGCGCTCAGGGAACGACCACTTGTACTACCGGGATCAAATCGGGCTGTAAGGGCGACGGCTTGCCACGCTTCTTTTTCTTCAGGATCAGCGGCGGGCACTTGTCGTCGTTGTGGTAGGTCATCTGGCAATCGAGGCAGTAATGGCACTCGTTGGCATTGATGTGGCCGTCCGGATGGATCGCCTGGATCTCGCATTCCTTGGCGCACAGCTGGCAAGGGTTGCCGCATTCCTTACGGCGTTTGAGCCAGTCGAACAGGCGGAACTTCGTCGGGATGGCCAGCGCCGCGCCCAGCGGGCAGACGTAACGGCAATAAACCTTGCGGGTGAAGATATTGATCACCAGGAGGATTACGGCGTAGAGCACGAACCACCATTGGCGATCGAACTTCAGGGTGATGGCGGTCTTGAACGGCTCCACCTCGGCGAAGCGTTCGGCGGTGGACAGCGACTCCAGGGACAGGCCGAACAGCAGCAACAGGATGATGTACTTGATCGCCCACAACCGCTCATGCACGGCGAAGGGCAATTCGTACTGCGGCACCTTGAGCTTGCGCGCGGCCTCGTTGATCAGCTCCTGCAGGGCGCCGAACGGGCACAACCAGCCGCAGAACACGCCGCGGCCCCAGAGCAGGATGCTGGCAGCGGTGAAGGTCCAGAGAATGAAGATCACCGGGTCGGTGAGAAACAGCTCCCAGCGGAAATCCTGCACCAGGGCGTGGACGAAGGTCAGCACGTTGACCACCGACAGCTGACCCAGGGCGTACCAACCGATAAATACCACGGTGAAAATCAGGTAGCCGCGACGCAGCCAATGCAGGAATTGCGGGCGTTGGGTGAATTTGTCCTGGAGGAACAGGATCACCGTGAGCAACAGCAAGGCCACGACTATCACGCCGATCTGAAAGCTCTTCTGGTACCAGATGTTCAGCCACAACGGCCGGTTGGCCTCTTCGATCGCAGCCAGCTCGGCGGCGGTCGGCAGCGGCCGTTCGAGGTATTCCTCGGGCATCTGATAACCGAGTTCGAAACTGCTGAACATGCCACTGGTGGGCCCGGTCTGACGGCGCACCAGCAGCTCCAGGGTCCAGGGCGAACCGGGGTCGAACTCGGATGAAGCGCGGACGATGAAGATCGACATCTCATCGAACTCGGGCATGCCGGCGGCGAATACGTCGGACAGACGCTCATGGTCCATATCGCGGAAGCTGATGGTGTTGCCGAACTGGCGCAGTTGCACCCGGTCGAAAATGCCACCGCGCACATAGCCCGAACCCTTGTAGGAATATTCGCCGCTACCCAGCACGGCAATCGCCTGCTCGCCGGGTTTGAGCTGTTCCATCAGGAAACGGTACTGGTTGTCGCCGAGCAGATTGCGGCCGATGGTCGGCGCATTCAGGTGCGCGGTATAGAGATCGATAAAGGTCTCGTCGACCTGCTCGGGTGCGGCAACGTCCACCCCTTCCGCCTCCGTGCCTTTAAAGGCTTCGTCGACCTGGCCGTGGGTCAGGTGCAGGCGGCGGATGGCGCCGTTACCGGTGAGCTGCGCCCAATCTGCCGGCTGGTAGTTATCCAGGCGCACGCTCGCGGGTTTCTGCGCCAGGCCGGCATCGTCTTCGATCAAGCCGAGCGACACCGCCACCTTGTGCGCGGCGCGCATCACCACCTCGTTGACCACCATCACCGTTACGGTGGCGCCGGTCACCGCATCCACGGTCACCGCATCCGGGTCGCCGGAGCGACCGACCACCACGCGCTGCTTGACCTTGATGCCTTGGTACTTGGCGTTGAAGGCGTGCAGTTTCGCCTCGGGAATGCCGATCAACAGGATCGGCTCATGGTGCTCGAGCACATAGGCGTCCTGAATCACGCCCTCGGTGTCGAGGATCACCTGCATATTGATCGGCTTGCCGGAATAGGCCGGGATATCGACCACATCCAGGCTCTGGAACACATAGCCGAGCACCTTGTCGCCGCTGGACAGGGTGCGCACATTGAATTCGCCTTGCGGCTCGGACGGCGCATCGGCGTCAGGGAAGACCGAATCGATGCGTTGCTGTTCGATTTCGCCGTAAGGCTTGGCCTGCGCACTTTGGAAGGTTGCAAACATGAGCGCGAACAAAACCGCGACAGCCACCCCCCATAAGCGCCAGGCACTGTGCTGGGAAAGGGTGCTATTCATTTTTGACCGGCTTTGGCGGTTGGATCGAACCAGCACCGTAGCACCGATAGCTGAACGCCAAGAGAATTCATTCGCGAGCTGAGGAGTTTGCATATGACTAATCCGCCTTAGGCGGCTAAAAACCTATCGCCATGGTAAGGAGGTACATCAGACAGTCCCTTGATATGAATCAAGCGACGCCCATTCAAAGATAGACCCCCTGCCACTTTTTGGTGCGCGGAATGTATTCGAGGAGGGTAGGATCGCGTTTTCCAAACCCCGTAGGCGGGTGCAACCCGCCAAGGTTGGTATGGCGGGTTTCACCCGCCCTACGTTGCGACCCTTAGCTACTGTGTGGCGTCAGGTAGGCGGCGGTCGCACCGCGTGTGGCTTCGCTGGCTTGCAGCTCCAAACGGGCGATGCTACGCAGGTGCACCTGATCCGGGCCGTCGGCGAAGCGCAGGGCGCGGCCGGTGGTCCACATATCGGCCAATGGCGTATCCGGGGTCAGGCCCATGGCGCCGTAGACCTGCATGGCGCGATCAACCACGCGGGTGTGCATGCCCGGCACCAGGGCCTTGATCATGGCGATTTCCTTGCGCGCGGCCTTGGCCCCGACTTCATCGATCATCCAGGCGGCCTTGAGCACCAACAAACGCGCCTGTTCGATCTCGATACGCGACTCGGCGATCCAATCGCCGATATTGGCGTACTGATGCAGGTACTTGCCGAAGGCCTTGCGCTCCTGGGCGCGCTCAACCATCAGCTCCAGGGCCAGCTCGGCCATGCCGATGGAGCGCATGCAGTGGTGAATCCGCCCCGGGCCGAGACGCGCCTGGGCCATCATAAAACCGGCGCCCTCCTCGCCCAGCAGATTGCCGACCGGCACCCGCACATCGCGTAGCAGCAGTTCGCTATGGCCTTCCGGGGCGATATGGTTCATCACCGGGATGTTGCGCAGCAGCTGCACGCCGGGCGTGTCGAACGGCACCAGGATCATGCTCTGCTGGCGATGGGCGTCGGCATCCGGGTCGGTCTTGCCCATCACGATCAGCAGTTTGCAATCGGGGTGCGAAGCGTTGGTGATAAACCACTTGCGCCCGTTGATCACGTAGTGGTCGCCGTCGCGGCGGATCAGGGTCTGGATATTGCTGGCGTCCGAAGACGGCACATCCGGCTCGGTCATGGCGAAGGCCGAACGGATCTCGCCTTCGAGCAGCGGCAGCAGCCAGCGCGCCCGCTGCTCGGGGGTGGCGAACATGTGCAGCAGCTCCATATTGCCGGTGTCCGGCGCGTTGCAGTTGAACACCTCGGAAGCCCAATGCACGCGGCCCATGATCTCCGCCAGGGGCGCGTATTCCAGGTTGCTCAAGGCCGTGCCCGGCTCGTCCGCATGCAGCGATGGCAGGAACAGATTCCACAAGCCTTCGGCGCGTGCCAGGGCTTTGAGGTCCGCCATAAAAGGCACCGGAAACTGCCCGGCCGCCACCGCCGCATGCCATTCGCCGATGCGCGGCACTATATGGGCGTCCATGAAATTGCGCAGCTGCAGGCGCAGTGCTTCGGTGCGGGGGCTGTAGGCAAAGTGCATGGCGAACCTCGTATCTATCGTGGGGTTGAGGCACTACGTTAGGCCGCCGCCTGGGCAAAACCCAGGATATCCACCGGCCTGAATTGGCGCCCATCACGGTCGTTCAGCAGGCGAGGAAGCTTGATCGAGATCATTACCGCGGGCGGAAAAGCTGGTAGTGGCGTTGGCTTTGATCGTTCCCACGCTCCAGCGTGGGAACGATCATGGGTTGAAGCCCCGCAGCCCCGTAGCCCGGATTAGCCTAAGGCGTAATCCGGGAGACCGATTCCCTGGATTACGCTGGCGCTAATCCAGGCTACGAAACTGGCTCTTGTAGCCCGGATGCAATCCGGGAACGGTGTTGCAAGCGCCAAAGCTCCCCGGATTTCATCCGGGCTACGGGAGCAGCTGATCATTCCCACGTGGACGGCTCGACGCCTCGATGTGGGAACGATCAAAGTCACCCGATGGTAGCCCGGGTTGAGCGAAGCGATACCCGGGTATCGGCGCCCTGGGTATCGCTGCGCTCAACCCAGGCTACCTGCTGCGCGTTGCTTTTGCCGTGTGGCGGTCGAGTAAACCGTTTGGCCCGACCATGGTCGGCCAAAAAACTTGCGTAGGAACATAGGATCTACGGGATTGCGGTCTTGGCCGCGAGATTACCACTGGATATAAAACATGCCCTTGGCCAGCAACACGATGCCAAGCATCTGCGCCAGCACCGCCCAATGCAGTTTGCGGTAGAGGCTCGGGGTCATGCGGCCTGATCTGAGCAGCATGGCGACCAGGCCGAAGCTGAGAAATACGCTGACGGCCAACGCTATCTTCAGGCTCAGCAAGGTGGCGAAACTGCTGGCGAAAGGGTCGCTCAGCGCTTGGCGGTGATACCAGGCCAGGCCAAAGCCCGCGCCGTAAACCAACAGCACCACCCAATGCAGCACCGTGCGCGTGCGTTTGCCGAGGGCCTGTTCCAGCTCGACCAGCGCGCCTGCGTCGAGCTGCGGTTTGACCTTGGCAAGGATGATTACCTCAAAGAACAGCGTGCCGATAAAGGCGATGGCGCCGAGCAGGTGCAGGGTGTGCAGTAGCGAATAGCTCATAAGCGCCTCACACCGTGCGCGAGAAGTTGCCCTTCTGCGCTTTGCCAAGGTAGGCATCGAAGGCCATGGCCACGCTGCGCATCAGCAAATGACCTTGGGGCAACAGCAGCAACTCATCGTCATGGATTTCCACCAAACGATCCGCCACATGCTCGTCGAGCGCGGCCAGGGCGTCGGCGAAGTAGTCCTTGAAGTCGATGCCGTGACGCGTCTCGATCCTGGCGAAGTCGATACGGCCGTGGCACATCAGGTCGCTGATCACCTCGCGGCGCAGTAGGTCGTCGGCGTTCAGGCGGTAGCCGCGATGAACTGGCAGCAGGCCCTGATCGAGTCGCGCGTAATACTGCGAGAGTTCCTTGACGCTCTGGCTGTAGCTGTCGCCGACCTTGCCGATGGACGACACGCCGAGGCCGATCAGGTCGCAATCGGCATGGGTGGAATAACCCTGGAAGTTGCGTTGCAGCGTGCCATTGGCCCGCGCCAGGGCCAGCTCGTCGTCCGGCAAAGCGAAGTGGTCCATGCCGATATACACATAGCCGGCGGCGGTCAGGCGCTCGATGGTCAGTTCCAGCAACTCCAGCTTGCGCTCTGGCGGCGGCATGTCCTCGCGACGGATCAGCCGCTGCGCCCGCACCAGTTCCGGCAGATGCGCGTAACTGTAAGCGGCGATGCGGTCCGGGCGCAGGGCGATGATTTTGCTCAGGGTCACGTCGAAGCTGGCCACGGTCTGCAGCGGCAGGCCGTAGATCAGATCGACGCTGACCGACTTGAACCGCGCCTCGCGCGCCGCGGCCACCAGGGCGTAGATCTGCTCCTCGCTCTGCACCCGGTTGACCGCCGCCTGCACCTGCGGGTCGAAGTCCTGCACACCGAAGCTCAAACGGTTGAAGCCCAGCGAGCGCAGGTGCTGGATCTGCTCGGTGCTGATGGTGCGTGGATCGACCTCGATGGAAAACTCATGCTCGTCGCTGTCGTCCATATCAAACGCCTGGTGCAGGCAGTCCATCAGGTCGGCCAACTGCTCGCGGGTCAGGTAGGTCGGTGTGCCGCCACCGAAGTGCAGCTGGGTCAGCTTGCGTGTGCCGTCGAACAGCGCGGCCTGCATGGCGATCTCGCGCTTGAGGTAATCCAGGTACTCGACCGCGCGGTGGGTCTTCTGGGTGATGATCTTGTTGCAGGCGCAGTAGTAACAAAGGCTCTTGCAGAACGGGATATGGATATACAGCGACAGCGGCTTGGGC
>CAMPJN010000215.1 GCA_946886875.1 uncultured Pseudomonas sp. | reverse complement strand
CCGAGGTGTTGGCCGATGCGGCGCCGCGCAAGTTCATCGTGGTGCACCTGCTGGGCACCCATATGAGTTACCAGTACCGCTACCCGCCGGAGTTCGAGCGCTTCACCGACCGCAAAGGCGTGCCGGCGAATGTCACCGATGCGCAGTTGCCGACCTACAACAGCTACGACAATGCGGTGCTGTACAACGACCATGTAGTGGCCAGCCTGATCAAGGATCTGCGCGGGCAGGACGCCAATAGCTTCCTGCTGTACCTGGCCGACCACGGCGAGGCGGTGTTCGATGCGCCCAAGGCCGAGGTGCTGGGGCGTAACGAGGCCGCACCGACCAGCCCTATGTATACGGTGCCGTTTATCCTGTGGAATTCGCCACGTTGGCAGGCGCATAGCCCGCGCGACTTCAGCGCCACGCTGTCACGGCCTTACAGTTCGTCGCACTTCATCCACACCTGGGCGGACCTGGCGGGATTGCGCTTCGACGAGTACGACGCGCAGAAGAGCCTGGTCAGCGCCGAGTTCCGCCCGCGGCCGCTGCTGATCGGCAACCCGGAGCAGCCGAAGAGCCTGATCGACTTCAGCCTGATCAAGCCCAAGCGGGTGCAGGTCGCCGCCGATCTTGTGCAGCAGAGCAGCGCTCAGCCGCGGACCAAGGCCACGCCGGCGCTGTAAGCCGGTAGCGGGGCAGTGTGCGCGGAGCGGTGACGAGTCGGATGGCCAAAACCGCCTCTCGCATCACCTGACTGAACCCTAGTTAGTTGATCGGATTCGTTGTGGCTGAAACGGCAGGCTGTTTCCGTTAGCGGTGGAACCCCGGGCAACCCGCGGCCACTCATCGATCACTGGAGCCAACTCACGGCTCGCTCAGTCGATTAGGTGGCGGATCATGATAAAGAACGACCCTCAACTGTCTTTTTCCAGCGTCGATGCGATCAGGCATTCATCCGTCGATCTCAAAGCGTTGGTGCGCAATGGGCAGCTGAAAGTGGACGGCACCAGTTATCGCGTCCAGCTGTCACCCGATGGCGAG
The DNA here is from genome assembly GCA_946886875.1 of uncultured Pseudomonas sp. Next base: position 5,598 of record CAMPJN010000215.1, on the reverse strand, counting down.
TTCAAGGTACAGCGTGAGGGCCGGTCGTCGGTCTCGCCTGGGCGTTTCTTCAAGGCCGCTGGGGAAATGTTCAGCCACCGTATGAGGGATGGGGCTGTATCGTCACGTAGCGATCGTATCGCCGACGCTTTGAATGCCAAGGCCTGGCCGGCAGAGCGGCAGGCGCCTGCCCGCGCTCAGGTACACGGTAATCCCGCAAGGGTCCATCCGATGGCCAATCATGTCGAACCGACTCAGGTTCGGCAGCCTTCCGGCCAATCCTTGCGGGGCAATATCCTCTCTCAGATTGAGCATCTGCCCCGGTCGGAATGGGACGGACCGTTAACGGCGCTGGAGCACCTTGATGCGAAAGCCAAGACACTGTCTCCGGCGCGTATGCAGCAATTGCTCGGGCAATTGAATTCGATCATGGGAACCCGCGACTCCGGCACCCGTAACGCCCGCCTGGAGCAGTTCTCGGCGTCGCTGAGTGGCAAAGCGGCCCAAGGCAGAGAGCAGGTCGGTAGATTCCAAGGCCAGAGCGCGGCCCCGGCAGCGAGGCCGCACACACTCCAGGCTCGGCCGTCCCAGGGCGGCGCCCGGCTATCTCAGCAGCCCTCGGCAGCGGGTTCGGCGCAGCGGCCCTTGACCCCGGAACATTTCATGCGTGAAGAGCGCGCGCGTGCGGATTACTACAACGAGCGGCCGGACGAACGCAGGGCCGAGCAAGAATACTCCCGGTATATGCAACGACTTACGCAGAGTCCGGGCTCGAGCCCACGGGCGGAGAACAGGCACCAGGTTCCTCATCAGTCGCCACGTACTCAAGCGGAGGCCCGGATTCCGCAGCGTACCCTTGAGGATTTCAACCGCGATGAAGAAGCCCGTGCCGATTATCACGGGGAGGAACCCAACTATGCCGAGGCGCGACGGGCATTCGAAGCGCAGCCGGGTTCTGATGCCGGGCGGCGCAAACCCCCAGCTCAAGCCAAGCCTCTCTCGGTAACCCCGGCGGACACCTTCTCGGCACGCCCCTCTATGGCGGCTAGTGCGCCGTTCAAGGAGCTGAGTCTGTTCGATTTCGAGCAGTCCGAGGAAAAGGAGGCCGACTATAACAACGAGCGGCCGGACTACCAGCGTGCCCAGCGCAACTTCGAGGAATATCAGGCTCGGCTCAAGGAAGGTAACCGTTAGGATCGGTTTTCGTTTCGTCGCGAACTGCGTCGGGACGGCGATAGCTTCTATGGGTGGCGGCAACACTTCACAATTTCCCGCTCAGGCGTCGTGGCGCCAGGTGGCAAGGAACGATCATGAACGACCTGTTTATCAAAAACCTGTTTGCCGATGTGATGAAAAAAATGGAGCTGGAGACCGAGGGGTTGCCGGCAGGCCATGAGTACTCCCTGATGATTGATGAGCAGCATCCCGTGCTGTTGCGCTATGACGCGCCGACGGAGCGGATCATGCTGATAGGCGCACTGGATACCCAGTCGGCTCAGGATCAGGATGCACTGCTCAAGCGTATCCTGTGGGCCGGCCTCAATCCGCTTCGTACCAATGGACCCGGTGTGGGCCTCGATGAAAGTTCCGGTTTCTATTTTTCCTATATCACTTTGCCCCGCCTGAGCGTGAGCGCTGACGCGATATGCAAGGAGTTGATCAAATTGGTTGAGTGGGGAAAAAGTTTGGTGGCAGGGAGAGCCTGAAGAATATCCGGATACGGACTCGAATCGCGCTGCTTCCTGATCTACCTGGCTATGCTCCGGTTGGAGGTTGCATCGCCAGGCGCAAAGTGTCCTGGGGCCCGGCGTCCTGGCGATGTTTTACCCTACGAAGATCGCCAGCACACGTCAGATACTGCGGCTGCTGTGCGCAGCCCTATTGCAGGTGCTGCAGATCGAGCGAGTACATCTCGACCCTGCCGCCTTCGGTTTCCGCGCCTTCGTTGTCGATCACGTACATGCCGGTCTTGAAGTAGAAGCGTTTGCCGCTCCATTGCGGGTCGATGGTGGTGGTGTAGGTCAGGCCGTGGAGGTTGACCGTCAACTGGTTGCCGTTGCTGATGTCGAACGAATAGTCGAAGGGGTAATGCAGGGGCACGCCCTTGTAGGCGAGTGCCACCGGGCTTGCCGCGTCGTTGGGCTTCTTGCGGATTTCCAGGCCGACATAACCGACGCCGTTGTAGTGGCGGTAGACGATCTTGGCGAAGGGCTTGGAGTTGTCCTTGGAGTGGATCTGGCCAATCACGGTTTTGCCGCTGGAGGGCACCTGGGTCACGGCCATCGAAACGTTCAGGCGATGGCTGCCCGTGCCGTAATGCCAGTTATGTAGCTCGCCGCTGGCTAGGGTTTCGCGCAATTCGCTGCGCGGATAGACGCTGCCGCGGGTAGTGATGCCGGTAACCGGCGCCCAGAAGAACAAGGTCGAGCCGCATGCCGCCGCGGCCGAGGATAATTCGCGGGTCGATCGGCTGTGCGAGCCGGCTGGAGATCGCCGTTTCCGTCGCGCGGTGCTTGGCCTATTGCAAGCCGTACTTGTCCTTCATCGCCTGCACTTCGGCGGCGTGGCTGTGGATGAAGACGTTGAGGGCGTCGAGCAGCGTCGGGTGGCGGATGCTCGACAGCCTGTAGGCGCCGCTGCTGTGAGGCAGCGACTCATCGAATACCAGGGCGCCGGGCCGATTCAGGACTTTGTCCAATTGATAGCGGCCGACGTCGACATTCATATAAACGCCGTCCACCCGACCATTGATCCCTTGCAGCAATGATTGTTTGAGGGTGGTGACTTCGCGCACTTCGAGGCTCCCGCGGGCGATGGCGTCGAGATAGTCCCGGGGGGTAAAGCCGCGCACGGTGCCGAGGCTGGTCAGCCGTGCGACGCCTTTGCCCTGGTTTGCCGGCAGCAGTAATACGCCGTCGATATAGCTCGCCAGCGGAGCGGAATAATGGATCTCCAAGCCCTGGCGTTTGCTGGTTTGCCAGTCGGGGTTGTCCGGGTATTTGAAGTCCAGCTCGCCGGCGAAGAAGGTTTTGTAGAGTCGCGCCACCGGCAGCGGTCGATAGTCGAAGCGGTAGCCCTGGGTCTGGGCGAAGGCATCCAGCAGGTCGCGGGCGAAACCGCTGAAGGTGCCGTCTGCATTGCTGTAATGCGGGTAGTAGTTCAGCGCTTCGACCCCCACCACGTAGGTCGGCCCGGCCGAGGCCTGGCTGCAGACCGCCGACATCAGCACGGCGGCGACGAATAGGCGTCCCATCATCTCTCCCCGGCGGTTATTCGTTACCGTTTCAGCGTAGAAGAGATTGCGCCCGCCGGTGTCGGTGTCCCCGCCGGAAGGCCCCCCATTTTGTTTGAGGAACTCTTCCTTGGCCATCGGCCTCGTAATTTATAAGCGTTCAAGCTGACCCTGCATCATCTCTGAGCTTGTGCGTCGGGTGGCTGCTGTGTCGCAGCCGTGTTGAATATTCAGAGGAGACATATCCATGACCAGGTTCAAGCAATACCTATTCGCTGCTGCCATGCTCCCCGCCCTCGCGGTGCCGGCCTTGGCCGCTGAAACCAATACGGAGGATGCGCAGAACAAGGTTCAGCCATACAGCAAATCGGATGACAGTTTCATCAGCATCAACGGCACTGTGCAGTCGGCCAAGGCGGACAGCTTCGTGCTCGATTATGGCGACGGGATCATCACGGTGGAGATGGACGACTGGGATTGGTACCGGGAGGGTTACAAGCTGCTTAACGGCGACAAGGTTACTGTCTATGGCCGGATCGACGACGACTTGTTCGAAGTGGCAAAAATCGAAGCTGATAGCGTGTATGTGAAGGGGCTGAACAGTTTCTTCTTTGCCAATGATGCCGACGAGGAGGACGTCGCCTTGGTCAACGTAGTGGCCACAACTACGGCCGCGATACAGGGCCGGGTGACGGATATCGACGGCCGGGAATTCAGCGTGGATATCGGCAGCGGCACCTTGCGCGTCGATACCTCGAGCATGCCTTACAACCCACTCGACAAGCAGGGTTACCAGCAGGTTGAGGAAGGCGATCGGGTAAGCGTGGTCGGTGCGCTGACCCCGGGCTTCTTTTCGGAGCGGGAAATAAAGGCGGATGCAGTGATGACGCTGAGCCAGGACAAGGCCAAGCAATCGAGCTGATCGGCAAACCCTGAACGGCTGGCGCTGGACACTCGGCCAGCGCCAGCTCGCTGGTCAGTGCGCCGCCAGCTGGTTCTGTGCGTGCTGCGGCGAGCGTGGGCCGGGCAGGATGCCGTTGGCGCGCGGGCTGAGCAGGCGCTCGCTGGTGATGCCGGCGACCTGATGGCCGCGTTCGCTGAGGGTATTGATGATCTGGTTGACCGCTGCGGTGATCAGCATGCCTACCAGGCCGCCGCCGGAGTTGTTCTGGTTCTCCGCGGTGCTGGCGAAGGCGCTGCCTTCCCAGAGCAGTTGGCCGCTGCGCAGGTCGACCAGCTTGGCGTTAGCGGCCACCGCGACTTCGCTGACGATCACCTTGTAGCTGCTGCCGTACTGGCTGACCTCGATATAGAGCGCGGCGTCCGCACCGAAAATCTCGCGCAGCTTGGCCGGCGGCGCCTGGTGCATTTCCTCGGGGTTGAGCAGGCCATTCTGCTTGAAGGTTTCGTCCACCAGCGCGACCGGCAGCACGTAGTAACCCGCTTCGGCGAGCGGATGGGTTACCTGGGCGAGCATGCTGTAGGTCGCCTTGATATCCGGCGAGGTGTTGACCGGCGGCAGCACCACGATGGAGGCCGGATTGCTGCGCTGAAACGCACTGTAGTCATAGGTCGCGGGCGGCGTGGCGCAACCGGCGAGCAGGCCAGCGAGCACCAGCGCGCACAGCTTGGAAAGGGTCGGGAAGGGCATCATCGAATCGGTCTCGGGTTATTTCGCGGCGTTGCGCAGAAGAAAGTCCATGTAAGCCGCGGACTCCGGGAACAGCGCTTTTTCGGTTTCGAATTGCTGGCGAACCTGATCGGCTTTACCTACTTCGGCATAGAGCATACCCAGGTGCGCATGGAAGCCTGGCGCGGGTGTCTGCGCGCGGCTGCGGGCTTCTTGCAGGCTGGCCTCCAGTGCGGCGATCTGTTGCGCCGGGTCGCTGCTTTCGCCGGTGAAATGGGCGTAGACCTGCTCCTGGTAGCCGCTCCAGTGGTAAAGCGGTTGTGGCTGGGCGACGCAACCGCCGAGCAGCGCGACGCTGGCCAGCAGCGCCAACAGGGCGCTGGGTTTGACGGCTAATCCAGAATTCATTTCGCTCGTTCCTTCGCTGCTCATTGCGCGGGGTGCCAGGCGCCGCTGTCTACACCGCCGACCAGGTTGTTCACCGCTTCGCGGATCGCCAGGTCGAGGACCTTGCCGTTGAGCGTCGAGTCATAGCTGGCGGTGCCGCCGAAGCCGATCACTTCGCGGTTGGACAGGCTGTACTCGCCCGCGCCCTGGGCCGAATACACCACTTCGGAGGTACGCACATCGACGATATTGAGGCTGACCTTGGCGTAGGCGATTTGCTCTTTGCCGCGGCCGAGAATGCCGAACAGCTGATGATCGCCGACCACCTTGCGGCCGAACTCGGTGACATCGCCGGTCACCACGAAGTCGG
>CAMPJN010000214.1 GCA_946886875.1 uncultured Pseudomonas sp. | reverse complement strand
GGCCGCCGAGCAGGGCGCCGCCGATGCCGGCGAGGCTGCTGATCAGGGTCAGCAGACCGAGGTCGGCGGAGTTCCAGCCCTGATCGACCAGCATCGGTTTGATCATCGGCGAGCCCAGGGCATCGCCGAGTTTGAAGCTGAGCACCACCGCCAGCCACAGCAGCATGCCCGGCTGTGCCAGCAGGCCGCGGTAATGACGCAGCAGCAGACCGGGACCGGCGGGCTCGGCCAGGGCTGGGCGGTAGGGCAGGCGTTGCGCTTCGGGGAAACGCCAAACCGGGATCAGGCTTAGCAGCAGTAGCAACATCAGCACGCCGACCGCCAGGTTCCAGCCCAGCCAGTCGATCGCCAACAACAGGCCGCTGCCGCTAACCAGCATGCCGATCTTGTAACCACCGACTTGCAGGCTGTTGCCCAACCCGCGCCAGCGCTCAGGCAGCAGGCGCACGGTGAGACCGTCGGTGGCGATGTCCTGGGTCGAGGCGGCCAGATTGATCACTAGCAATATGCCGAGCAGCAGTGGCAGTTGGCTGCCGAACAACGATGCCGGCGAAAGCAGCGCCAGCCCGCCGAGCAGCAGCGCAATGCCGCCCTGCAGTGGCAGTATCCAACCGCGATGATGGCCGAGGCGCGGCGAGGCCAGGCGATCCACCCAGGGTGCCCAGAGCACCTTGAGCAGCCAGGGCAGGGCCAGCAGTTTAAGCAGGCCGATAACCGCCAAGTCGACGCCATGCTGACGCAGCAGCACCGGCAAGGAATGGGCGATCAATCCCGAGGGCAAGCCCTGAGCGCAATACAGCGAGGCCAACAGCACCAAGGTAGCAAAGGCAGGACGCGGCACGGTAACGGGGGAAGTGGACGACATGGCGGTCTCTTTAGCGTGCAAGCCGCGCAGAGGCGGCTTCCTTAGCAGGCCGGATAAGGGAAGCGACAATAACCAGCGCCCCCTGATCGGCACAAGCCCACAAGGGCCGGCCTAGGAACCTGTCCGAGAACGACACTGACGGCAAATTGTAGGTTGGTGCTGAGGAACGAAGCCCAACAAAGTCAGCATGCTGGGCTTCGCGCAGCTCAGCCTGCGCGGCCCGACCCAACCACAGAAATCCGCCTTCTCGGACAGACTCCTAGCCGGGAATTCCGCGCTTATTTCCAGATAGCGAAGGCATCGTCGCACAGCAATTGGCCGAAGACTTCGGCCGGCACTGGCTTGCTGATCAAGAAACCCTGCACTTCGTCGCAACGCTGGCTCTTGAGGAAGTCCAACTGCTCGCGGGTTTCCACGCCCTCGGCGACCACTTTCAGCTCCAGGCTATGGGCCATGGCGATGATCGCCCGGGTGATGGCCGCGTCCTCGCTGCCCGGCGAGAGATCGCGGATAAAAGTCTGGTCGATCTTCACGCAGTCCACCGGGAAACGCTTGAGGTAGCTGAGCGAGGAGTAGCCGGTGCCGAAGTCGTCGATCGCCAGCTGCACGCCGAGGTTGCGCAGTTGCTGGAAGGTGCTGATCACGCTTTCGACGTTATCCAGCAGCTGGCTCTCCGTTAGTTCAAGCTCGAGGAATTGCGGCGCCAGGCCGGTTTCGACCAATACCTGGCGCACCAGGCTGACCAGATTGCCCTGGCGCAGTTGGTGCACCGAGAGGTTCACCGAGACGCGAATCTCGGCCAGGCCCTGTTGCTGCCACTCATAGGCTTGCTGACAGGCTTGGCGCAGGACGATTTCGCCGATGGCGGCGATCAGGCCGGTTTCTTCGGCCAGACCGATAAAGTCGTTCGGTGGCACCAGGCCCAGTTCCGGGTGACGCCAACGCACCAGCGCCTCGGCGCCATTCAGGCTGCCATCGGACAGGCGCAGCTTGGGTTGGTAGAAAACCTCCAGCTGGTCGCTGTCGATCGCCTTGCGCAGCTGGGTTTCCAGCTGCAAGCGCTCCAGGGTGCAGGCCTGCAGGTTGTCGGTGAAGAACTGGAAGGTATTGCCGCCCAGGTGCTTGGCATGTTGCATGGCCATATTGGCCTGGCTGATCAGCGCCGAGATTTCCCGCGCGTTGTCCGGCAGCAGGCTGATGCCCAGGGAAGCGCTGATCACCAGTTCCTCGCCGCCGACGGTCATCGGCATGCGCAACTTGGTCAGCAAGCGGCTGGCCAGACGCGCCAGGCTGGAGAGGCTGCCGTAGGAGTCGAGAAGGATGGCGAATTCGTCGCCGGACAAACGCGCGATGGTGTCGGCCTCGGAAACGGCCTGGGTCAGGCGACGGCTCATCTGCCGCAGCAACTGGTCGGCGACTTCATGGCCGAGGCTGTCGTTGAGCAGCTTGAAGCGGTCCAGGTCGATATGCAGCAGGGCGATGCTGCGGCCGGATTGGCGTGCGCGCTGACTGGCTTCGTGCAAGCGCTCCTTGAACAGCGTGCGATTGGCCAGGCCGGTCAGCTCGTCATAGTGGGAGAGATAGCGCAGGCGTTCTTCGGCTTCGCGCCGGGCCGACAGATCGGCGAAGAAGCCAACGATATGACTGACGTTGCCCCGCGAATCGCGCACCACGTTGAGTTGCAGCCACTGCGGGTAGAGTTCGCCGTTCTTGCGCGTCTCGATCAACTCGCCGCGCCAACTGCCGGTACTCTCCAGCTCCAGGCGGATCAACTGATACTGGCGGCGGGTGTCACGGCTACTGATCAGGCTCATCACGTTCCTGCCGACCAGATCCTCCTGGCGATAGCCGGTGACCTGGCTGAATGCCTGGTTGACCGACAGCAGACGGTAATCCGGGTCGAGAATCACGATACCTTCGCTGGCCGCCTCGAACACGGTGGCAGCCAGCTGTCGTTGTTGCTCCAGCTGCTTGCGCGCGCTGACATCGCGCCGCGTGCCGAGCATGCGCAGCACCCGACCCTGAGGGTCGCGCTCCACCGCACGGCCGCGGTCCTCGATCCACACCCACTGGCCGTCAGCGTGCTTGATCCGGTACTCGACCTGGTAGTCGTCGCTGCGGCCCTTCATATGTTCGATCAACGCCCGGCGTAGCACCGGCAGGTCTTCCGGGTGCAGCCGTGGCTTGAGGTCGCGCAACATGGCGTGGACCTCGCTCGGCTCGATACCGAAGATTTCCTTGAGCCGCGAGTGATGAATTTCGTCGCTCTGCAGGTTCCAATCCCACAGCCCCAACTCGCTGGCTTCGATGGCCAGGCTCAGGCGTGTCTGGCTTTTGCTCAGGGCATGGGTGGCTTCGTCCAGCTCCAGGGTGCGCTCGGCGACGCGCATTTCCAGCTCGGCGTGGGCGGCGCGCAGTTCGCGTTCTGCACGACCGCGTTGCTCCACCTCATGGACCAGTTCGTCGTTGAGATCCTCGGCGCGTTGCTTGGCATGCTCCAGATTGGAGATCAGCGCCTGGTTATGAAAGCGCTGCAGCAGGGCGCGCTGCACCAGACGATTGACCTGCCAGGCGATCGCCAACAAGGCCACCAACAAAATCGCCCCGAGCATGCCCCAGCCGCGTTGCTGGCTGTGCTCGCTGAGCAGCAGAAAAACCATCGACGGCAGCAGGCAAGGCAAAGCGAAGGCCAGAAAAGCCGGCAGGCTGACCGCATAAGCCACGCTGGCGGAGAGAATGGTCGCCGCGATCAGACCATAGACCAGTGCCTGCTGATAGAACACATCCGCCGGCACCAGGACGATGGCGGCAAAGGCCAGGGTCAGACCGGATACGCCAACCCCGGCGAGAAAGCTCAAGCGCCAATGCTGTTGCGCCTGACGGGCCGGAGTGGCGTTGTTGAATGCGTTGACCTGCACCAGGCGCAACATGGCCAACAGCAGCAACCAAACCAGCCACGCGGATAACAGCGCATTGCCTTGCGGCTTCCACAATAAATAGGCGCAGGCCAAGCCGTTAAGCAGCATGAACAGGGTGGGGAAGCGCGAACCCTGGTACAGCAGGCGGGTGCGTTCGACCGAAATTTCCGCAGCGAACTGCTCGGCGATTTGCCGTTGAGGGTCCATCGCGGCGGCGTTGCGAATGGTGATCATAGGCGGAATTCTTATAGTGGTTTGCCTAAGTATGTCGGCGGAGCATAACCGAGCCAGACGCATCGCCATAGACGGATGTGCGCTAATTCACATAACTAAACATTGTTTGGCGGTCGCCATCGGGCCGTCCCATATGCCCCAGTGACATTCCTGCGGACCACCGGTCGACAGTGCGGTTTGCCCTGCCTGCCGCCGCCCCATAGAATGCCGCGATGCAAAACGACCCCGAACTCCTTATCGCCTCCCTCAACGATGGCCAGCGTCAGGCCGTAACCGCGCCGGTTGGGCGCCAGCTGGTGCTCGCAGGTGCCGGTTCCGGCAAGACCCGGGTGCTGGTGCACCGTATCGCCTGGTTGATCCAGATCGTAGGTGCCTCGCCGCACAGTATCCTGTCGGTGACCTTCACCAACAAGGCCGCGGCCGAGATGCGCGTGCGTATCGAACAGATGCTCGGGCAGAACCCGGCCGGTATGTGGGTCGGTACCTTCCACGGCCTGGCCCATCGTCTGCTGCGCGCGCACTGGCAGGAAGCGGGGCTGAGCGAAAGCTTTCAGATCCTCGACTCCGACGACCAGCAGCGCCTGGTCAAGCGGGTGATCCGCGAGCTGGGCCTGGATGAGCAGCGTTGGCCGCCGCGTCAATCCCAGTGGTTTATCAACGGGCAGAAGGACGAGGGCATCCGCCCGCAGAACATCCAGCCCGGCGGTGACCTGTTTCTCGCCACCCAGCTGAAAATCTACGAAGCCTACGAAGCGGCCTGCGCCCGCGCCGGAGTGATCGATTTCGCCGAGCTGCTGCTGCGCGCCCTCGATTTGTGGCGCGATAAGCCGGGCCTGCTCGAGCATTACCAGCGGCGCTTCCGGCATATCCTGGTCGACGAGTTCCAGGACACCAACGCCGTGCAGTACGCTTGGCTGCGCATGCTCGCCAAGGGCGGCGAGAGCCTGATGGTGGTGGGCGACGACGACCAGTCGATCTACGGTTGGCGCGGGGCGAAGATCGAAAACATCCAGCAGTTCGGCGACGACTTCAAGGATTCCGAAATCATCCGCCTGGAGCAGAACTATCGCTCTACCGCCGGCATCCTCAAGGCCGCCAACGCGCTGATCGCCAATAACCAGGGGCGCCTGGGCAAGGAGCTGTGGACCGAGGACGGCGACGGTGAACCAATCAGCCTGTATGCGGCGTTCAACGAGCACGACGAGGCCCGCTATGTGGTCGAGTCGATCGAGGACGCACTGCGCAAGGACGGCCTCAAGCGCAGCGAGATCGCCATCCTCTATCGTTCCAACGCCCAGTCGCGGGTGCTCGAAGAAGCGTTACTGCGCGAGAAGATCCCCTACCGCATCTACGGCGGCCAGCGCTTCTTCGAACGCCTGGAAATCAAGAACGCCATGGCCTATCTGCGCCTGCTCGACGGCCGCGGCAACGACGCGGCGCTGGAACGGGTGATCAATGTGCCGGCACGCGGCATCGGCGAGAAAACCGTCGAGGCGATCCGCGCCTTCGCCCGCGAGCAGGACGTTTCCATGTGGGAAGCGATCCGCCTGATGGTCGCGGGCAAGGCCCTGCCCGGCCGCGCTTCCGGCGCCCTGGCCGGCTTTATCGAGCTGATCGACAACCTCGCGGCCAAGGTGCTGAGCATGCCGCTGCACCTGATGGCGCAAACCGTCATCGAGCAGAGCGGGCTGATAACCTACCACAAGGAAGAAAAAGGCGAGAAGGGCCAGGCACGGGTGGAAAACCTCGAAGAACTGGTCAGCGCCGCACGCACCTTCGAGAACGACGAAGACGATGAGTTGAGCCCGTTACAGGCGTTCCTCAGCCATGCCTCGTTGGAGGCCGGCGACACCCAGGCGGCGGAGAACGAAGACAGCATCCAGCTGATGACCCTGCACAGCGCCAAGGGCCTGGAGTTCCCCCAGGTATTTCTGGTCGGTATGGAAGAGGGGTTGTTCCCGCACAAGATGAGCCTGGAAGAACCCGGCCGCCTTGAGGAAGAGCGGCGCCTGGCCTACGTCGGCATCACCCGCGCGATGCAGAAACTGGTGATCAGCTACGCCGAAACCCGCCGCTTATACGGCAGCGAGACTTACAACAAGGTGTCGCGCTTCGTCCGCGAGATTCCGCCGCAGCTGGTGCAGGAAGTGCGCCTGTCCAACAGCGTGACGCGGCCGTTCAATGGCAGTTCGATGAGCGGCAGCAGCCTGTTCGCCGGCAGCGCCGTACCGGATACCGGCTTCAACCTCGGCCAGCGCGTGCGTCATTCGCTGTTCGGCGAAGGCACCATCCTCAATTTCGAGGGCGCCGGCGCGCAGGCGCGGGTGCAGGTGAACTTCGAGGACGAGGGTAGTAAATGGTTGATGCTTGGCTATGCCAAGTTGGAAGCGCTTTAGATTTCCACCGGCGGGTTGCACCCGCCCTACGCCGTTACGCTCTATTCGAATAATTAAGGAGCCTTCATGATTCGCCGCCATATGTTGCTCGCCGCTGCCCTGCTCGCCTCCCTCGGCCTGGTCGGTTGCAAGGATGAAAAAGCCAGCACCGAACAGGCCGCCGTCGCGCCGGTGCAGACCTTCGAATGGAAGATGGTCACCGCCTGGCCGAAGAACTACCC
>CAMPJN010000213.1 GCA_946886875.1 uncultured Pseudomonas sp. | reverse complement strand
GAGCAACTGCTGGCGCGCTAAGCGCCAGTGTTCTTTCTGGAATCTACGGATTAATTACTTATGTCTTTGATTGCGGACTACGGCCTCGTACTTCTGCTGCTCGCCTGCCTCTTCGGCTTTTTCATGGCTTGGGGCGTTGGCGCCAACGATGTGGCTAACGCCATGGGCACCTCGGTGGGCTCACGCGCGTTGACCATCAAACAGGCGATTCTGATCGCCATGGTCTTCGAGTTCGCCGGCGCCTATCTGGCCGGCGGCGAGGTGACCGAGACGATCAAGAGCGGCATCGTCGATGCATCGAGAATCACTCCGGATCTGATGGTGCTGGGCATGATGTCGGCGCTGCTGGCGGCCGGTACCTGGCTGCTGATCGCTTCGACCAAGGGCTGGCCGGTCTCCACCACCCACTCGATTGTCGGTGCGGTAATCGGCTTCGCCGCGGTCGGTGTGTCGATGGATGCGGTGAATTGGGCCGGCGTCGGTCCCATAGTCGCCAGCTGGGTGGTTTCGCCGCTGCTCTCTGGCATCGTTGCTTTCGGTCTGTTTATCAGCGTGCAGAAGCTGATCATCGATACTGATCAACCCTTCCAGAACGCCAAGCGTTTCGTGCCGCTGTATATGTTTGCCACCGGCTTTATGGTCAGCGTGCTGACCATGACCAAAGGGCTTAAGCATATCGGTCTGAACCTCTCCAGTGCCGAGGGCTTGTTCCTCGCGCTGGGGGTCGGCGCGCTGATCATGTTGCTGGGGATCGCCCTGCTCAGCCGGATCAAGATCGACGTCGAGGCGGACAAAGACTTCCACTATGCCAGCGTGGAGAAGGTGTTCTCCGTACTGATGATCTTCACCGCCTGCTCCATGGCTTTCGCCCACGGTTCCAACGATGTGGCCAACGCGGTCGGCCCATTGGCGGCGGTGGTCGGGGTGATTCAGTCCGGCGGCGAAGCGGTTGGCGCCAAGGCGGCGTTGCCTAACTGGGTGTTGCTGCTCGGCGCCGTGGGTATCGTTATCGGCCTGGCCACCTATGGCTACAAGGTGATCGCCACCATCGGCAAACAGATTACCGAACTGACCCCAAGCCGCGGTTTCGCCGCCGAGTTGGCCACTGCCACCACTGTGGTCGGCGCCTCGGCCATCGGCCTGCCGGTCTCCACCACCCACACCCTGGTGGGCGCGGTATTGGGTATCGGTCTGGCCCGCGGTATCGGCGCGCTGAACCTAGGCGTGATCGGCAAGATCTTTATGTCCTGGTTGATCACCCTGCCGGTGGGCGCGCTGCTGGCGATCGTATTCTTCTTCATACTGCGCGGTATTTTCCTCTGAGTTAACCCCGCACTAAGGTTCCCTCCGCGTCGGCGTTGGCCCTATCATGGGCCTCGCCCGCGGAGACCGACGATGCCCCTGCCTTCCTTCAAAGATCAATTCGCCGCGCTGATCGCAGCGCCTTCGGTGAGTTGCACCCAGGCGTCGCGGGATCAGTCCAATCGGCCAGTGATCGACTTGCTGTCGAACTGGCTCGGCGACCTCGGTTTCGCCTGCGAGATTCAGCAAGTCAGTCCCGGCAAATTCAATCTGCTCGCCAGTTACGGTAGCGGCCCCGGCGGCTTGGTCCTGGCCGGGCACAGCGACACCGTGCCTTTCGATGAGGCGTTGTGGCAGAGCGACCCGCTCAAACTCACCGAGGTAGATGGGCGCTGGGTCGGCTTGGGCAGTTGCGATATGAAGGGCTTCTTCGCCCTGGTCATCGAAGCGGTGCAGCCCCTACTGACGCAGCGCTTTCAGCAACCGCTGCTGATCCTGGCGACCTGCGATGAGGAAAGCTCGATGTCCGGCGCCCGCGCCTTGGCCGCAGCAGGCCGACCGCTGGGACGGGTTGCGGTGATCGGCGAGCCGACCGGCTTGAAGCCGATTCGCCTGCACAAGGGCATCATGATGGAGCGCATCGATATTCTCGGTCAGAGCGGTCACTCCTCCGATCCAAGCCTGGGCCACAGCGCCCTGGAGGCGATGCAGGATGTGATGCTCGAACTGCGCGGTTTGCGCAGCCAATGGCAGGCCGAGTTCAACAATGCGCAATTCACAGTGCCGCAACCGACGCTGAATTTCGGCTGCATCCATGGCGGTGACAACCCCAACCGCATCTGCGGGCAGTGCTCGCTGGAGTTCGACCTGCGTCCACTGCCGGGCATGCAACCGGAGGCGTTGCGTGCGGCTATCCGGCAAAAGCTGCAGCCCTTGGCCGAACGCCATCAGGTGAAGATCGACTTCGCTCCGCTGTTCCCCAGCGTGCCGCCGTTCGAGCAAAGCGCCGACAGCGAACTGGTGCGCCTGGCCGAACGGCTGACCGGGTATGCCGCGGCTTCGGTGGCTTTTGCCACCGAAGCGCCTTATCTTCAGCAGCTTGGCTGCGATACCCTGGTACTCGGCCCCGGCGATATCGACTGCGCCCACCAGCCCGGCGAATACCTGGACATGTCACGTATCGAGCCGAGCCTGCGTTTGTTACGTGAATTGATCGAACATTACTGCCTGAGCCCGGCCCACCATGGCCGGTGAGCTTCTGGCCGGTAAACCTCGGAGGAGAGAACGCGTGATGCTGCTGCAACTACGACGATAAATCCGCTGCTATCGGCTGTTCGTCTGGCGCCTTGCCGCGCCCAACTCATGCGTTCACGACTCACAGGTTGTTTCCTACATGCACGACTACGTCAATTGGCTTCGCCACGCGTCCCCCTATATCAATGCCCACCGTGACTGCACCTTTGTGGTGATGTTGCCTGGCGAGGGCGTCGCCCATCCGAATTTTGGCAATATCGTTCACGATCTGGTGCTGTTGCACAGCCTCGGCGTGCGTCTGGTGCTGGTGCACGGCTCGCGCCCACAGATCGAAGCACGCCTGACCGCGCGCGGCCTGACGCCGCACTTCTACCGCGACCTGCGGGTGACCGACGGGCCGACCCTGGAGTGCGTGATCGATGCTGTCGGTCAGTTGCGCATCGCCATCGAAGCGCGTCTGTCGATGGATATGGCTGCCTCGCCGATGCAGGGTGCGCGTTTGCGCGTGGCCAGCGGCAACCTGGTAACCGCACGGCCGATCGGTGTGGTCGACGGGGTCGATTACCACCACACCGGCGAGGTCCGCCGGGTCGACCGCAAGGGCATCGGCCGCCTGCTCGACGAGCGCAGCATAGTGCTGCTGTCGTCGCTGGGTTATTCGCCGACCGGGGAGATCTTCAACCTGGCCTGCGAGGACGTCGCGACCCGCGCCGCCATCGATCTGGGCGCCGACAAATTGCTGCTGTTCAGTGCCGAGCGCGGCCTGCTCGACGAGCAAGGCAAGCTGGTCCGTGAACTGCGTCCGCAGCAGGTGCCGGCTTATCTGGCGCGACTCGGCAACAGTTACCAGGCGGAATTGCTCGACGCCGCCGCTCAGGCCTGCCGCGGCGGGGTCAAGCGCGCCCATATAGTCAGCTATGTCGATGACGGCTCCTTGCTGACCGAGCTGTTCACCCGCGACGGCGGCGGCACCCTGGTCGATCAGGAGCAGTTCGAATCCCTGCGTGAGGCCAATATCGGCGATGTCGGCGGTCTGATAGAGCTGATCAGCCCGCTGGAGGAGCAGGGCATTCTGGTGCGCCGCTCGCGCGAAGTGCTGGAACGCGAGATCGGTCAGTTCAGCATCGTCGAGCGCGACGGCATGATCATCGCCTGCGCGGCGCTCTATCAGATCGCCGATTCGGACTTCGGCGAGCTGGCCTGCCTGGCGGTCAACCCGGCCTATCGCCATGGCGGACGCGGCGACGAGTTGCTCGAACGCATCGAAGAACGGGCGCGAGCCCAGGGCTTGAAGACGCTGTTCGTGCTGACCACGCGCACCGCTCACTGGTTTCGCGAGCGCGGCTTCGTGCCCAGCAGCGTCGACCGCCTACCGGCGGCGCGCGCCTCGCTGTACAACTTTCAGCGTAATTCCCAGGTGTTCGAAAAGGCGCTCTAAACGGCAAGCCCCGCTCTACGGCGGGGCAGGCTGTGTGCTTGCGGAATGGTAAGCCTGGAGGGAATTAAGCGCTTTTGCGCTTATGCAGCAGGTACTGTTCGCGACCGTCATCCCAGCCCGCTTCCCAGGCGGCTGCCAGTACATCCGCGCTGTAGCCGTGAGCGCTGCTGGATTGCCCGGTGAGGCCGCCCATGTAGCCTTGTTGGTAGGCCTTGTTCAGGCTTTCCAGGCTCCATTGCTGGTCGTCGTCTTTGGCCTTTGTGTCCATGGCTCGTGCTCGTAGTGATCCTTCACTGCCATGTTAGTTGCGTTTTGCCATTATGTCCGATGCTTCGGCTGCGGCTTGCTGACCTTCGGGTGATTTTGTGAAGGGGCTCACGGATTGTCGGTGGCCAGAATGCTGGCCTGATAGGCCGCGGCGAAGCTGTCGAAGTCCCCTTCGTCGAGCGATTCCAGGTCGGCCTGTTCCACCAGGGACTTTGCCGCGGCCGCTTCGAAGGCCGCTTGCCGCTCCCGGCTGAGTGGCTTGTCGCGAAAGTATTGGGCGTGGACTTTGCTCTGGCGCAGGGCGAATTGGCTGAAACTTTCGCCTTGCTCCAGCTGCGCGAGCACCTGAGCCGATGGGGTCAGGCTGACATCCGCAACTTTGTCGCGCTGCGCCTGCAGTGCCTGGCGATGGGCATCACTGCCCTGGCTCTGGTCGAGTAACTCGGCCAGCGGCTGAATGCGCTCAAGCAGCTCCTCGGCCCAGGCTTGCAGGGTGATGGCTTGGCCGTTGCGCTGTAGCTGCAGGCCGGGGCGACGGCCTTGCTTGACCACGGTCAGGAAGTTGTCGGTACAGGCATGGCATTCGCCACTTTCCAGCAGGGGGCTGTCCTGCAGGGCGCAGAACAACAGGAAGGCATCGAGAAAGCGCGCTTCGGTCAGATCGATACCCAACGGCAGGAATGGGTTGATATCCAGGCAGCGCACTTCGATGTATTGCACGCCGCGGGCCATCAGCGCCTGGATTGGCCGCTCGCCGCTGTAGGTCACGCGCTTGGGGCGGATGTTCGAGTAGTACTCGTTTTCGATCTGCAGGATGTGGGTGTTGAGCTGCAGCCACTCACCGTCTTTCTTGCTGCCGATATCGACATAGGGCGGGTAGGGCGTGCCGACCGCCTGGCGCAGGCTGTCGGTGTAGCTGGTCAGATCGTTGTAGCAAGGCGTTAAGCCAGCTTGGGCCTCGCTCTGGTAGCCCAGATCGCTCATGCGCAGGCTGGTGGCGTAGGGCAGGTACAGGGTGTCGGCATCCAGTTGCTGCAGCTGGTGCGGGCGGCCGCGCAGAAAGCCCGCATCGATCGCCGGCGAGGCGCCGAACAGGTACATCAACAGCCAGCTGTAGCGACGGAAGTTACGGATCATCGCGATATAGCGCGAAGACTGATAATCGCGCGCGCTGCTGGCGTCGCCCTCGGCCTGTTGCTGCAGCTGCCAGAGCTGCTCGGGCAGGGAGAAGTTGTAATGGATGCCGGCAATGCACTGCATGGTCTTGCCGTAACGCAGGGCCAGGCCTTTGCGGTAGACGTACTTGAGCTGGCCGATATGCGAGCTGCCATAGCGGGCGATGGGGATCTGCTCTTCCTCGGGCAGCGCGCCGGGCATCGACGGGCTCCACAGGTATTCACCGTCGAGCTTGCTGTAGGCGAAGCGATGGATTTCTTCGAGATCGGCCAGGGTCGCCGCCGGATCGGCTTCGGCCGGCGTGATGAACTCCAGCAGCGACTCGGAATAATCCGTAGTGATCTGCGGGTGGGTCAGGGCCGCGCCCAGGGCTGGCGGATGCGGGGTCAACGCCAGTTGGCCGTCGGCATCGACGCGCAGACACTCACGCTCGATACCGTGCAGGCATTGAGCAAGCAGGGAAAGATTGGCGCGTTCGCCCAGGAGGGCCAAACGGCGGGAAAACTGGTCGCTCAAGATTGCATTCCTTCACGCATCGGTCGCCCCAATATGGGGGTGGATAACCTGCTCTACAAGGGGGGGCGAGATGGCGGGCGTGGACGCACGGTCACTCGGTCGGTGGAACCTTATAACCCGAGGCAGAGGAAGCTTGTTATAGCTGGGCGCAGCGTAGTTACGCCAGAGCGACGCGAGAAATAGCGTCGGGCAGGCCGTAGCCACCCGCCACGGTGGCGGCGGATGGAGCGGGATTATCTATTTCCGATTATTTCTTCAGCTGTTTGGCGTTGGCGAACAGGGCGGCCATGGCGCCGTTGGCCGCCGGCTTCGGTTCGTTGCGTGGCGCGCTTTGCGGCGGCCTGGAGCTGCTGTTCCTATCGCCGCCGCGGGATTGCCCGCCACGCTGCCCATCGATTTTTTCCCCGGGGGTGTCGCCCATACGCATCGACAGGGCGATACGGTTGCGCGGGATATCCACCTCCATCACCTTGACCTTGACCACGTCGCCGGCCTTGACCGCTTCGTGCGGGTCCTTGATGAATTTCTCCGACAGCGCGGAGATATGCACCAGGCCGTCCTGGTGCACGCCGATATCGACGAAGGCGCCGAAGTTGGTGACGTTGGTCACCACGCCTTCGAGGATCATCCCCGGCTTGAGGTCGTTAAGCGTTTCGACGCCATCCTGGAACTCGGCGGTCTTGAACTCCGGGCGCGGGTCGCGGCCGGGCTTTTCCAG
>CAMPJN010000212.1 GCA_946886875.1 uncultured Pseudomonas sp. | reverse complement strand
TTCGCCCTGCTGCTGTACAACCTGTTCATCCTCTTCAGCCTGCGTGACAGCGCTTATTTCTGGTACGTGCTGACCACCGCCTTCGCCCTGGTGTTCATCATGAGCATGACCGGCCACGGCTTCCAATACCTCTGGCCGGGCGGCGCGGTGCCATTCTGGCTGGACCGCATCACCCTGCCCTCGTTGTGGGGCTTGTGCGCCAGCCGCTTCACCCAAAGCCTGCTGCAGACCCGCCATCATGTGCGCTGGGCCCATCATCTGTTGAGCATGGCTTGCCTGGTCTACATAGTGGCGATAACCCTGGAAGCCTTCGGCCAACGCAGCATGGCGGCCTGGATCATCGCGGTGCTGTCGCTGACCAGCATACCCGCGGCGCTCGGCAGCGCATTGATCCGCTGGCGCCAGGGCTTCTTCCCGGCCCTGCTGTATCTTTGCGGTTACGGTTTGGTCCTCGGCAGCATCAGCGTGTTGCTGATGCGCGCGACCGGACTGCTACAGCCCTCCGCATACAACGCCTATGTGTTCCCGATTGCGGTGGCCGCCGAATCCATCCTGTTCTCCTTCGCCCTGGCCTACCGCATCCAGATTCTCAAACGGGAAAAGTCCGCCGCCCTGGAGCAAGTCGACCGCGAAAAAAGCGCGCGCCTGGCGCAGATGCAGGCCAGCGCCGACGAGTTGCAGGATTCGGTGGCGCAGCGCACCGCCGAGCTGGCTTTCGCCAATGAGCATTTGCTGCAACGCGAGCAGGAACTGCAGCATGCCGCTTTCCATGACCCGCTGACCGAGCTGCCCAACCGCCGTTATCTGGTCGAGCATTGCGAGTCGGCGCTGGCCAATGCCAAGCGACATAACCAGACGGTTGCCCTGCTGCTGATCGACCTCGACCACTTCAAACCGATCAACGACCGCCACGGCCACGATGCCGGCGACCTGATGCTGCAGGCGATCGCTCAGCGCCTGCGCGAACACGTGCGCGGCGGCGATACAGTGGCGCGCCTGGGCGGCGACGAGTTCGCCGTGCTGATTTGCGGCGAGGATGCCGAGCGACACGCCCAGGAAATTGCCGGCCGTTTGCTGGCCGAACTGGCCAAACCGGTGATGTATGGCGCCGAACGCCTGACCGTGACCATCAGCATCGGCGTGGCGTTGTATCCGCAGCACGCCAGCAATTTCACCAGCCTGTACAAGGCCGCCGACGAAATGCTCTACAAGGTCAAGGCACGTGGCCGCTCGGGGTGGGCGTTATGCGGCGAAAACGGCGAACTGAGCAGCAGCGCGCGCTTGCACCTGGATGTGCTCGATGTTCCCAGCGGGTTGCTCTGAGCGTTTGTAAAAGCCCGCACGTTGAGGCCTATCGAGACGGTCACGGCGGATTGCCACTGATCAATAGCCATATGCCATTGCCCGCTTGCGAGCAACGACCCGCCTGGGCCTATACTCGGCCACATAAGCCCTCGATTTCAGGAAATATGCGGTGCGGCGCTTAGTCTTCTCGATCATTTTGCTGCTGAGCCTTGCCGGCATGGCCGAGGCAACGCCGATTCTGCTGACAGCAGCCAACAGCGGCGAGTCGTTGAACGGCCAGGTCGAACTGCTTGAGGACGTCGGTGCCCGCCTGAGCATCGCCGATATGGCCGACCCGGCCGTGCAGAACCGCTTCCAACCCGCCGACGGGCGCACCAGCGTCGGCCAGAGCCGCAACCCCTGGTGGATCAAGCTCAGCCTGCAGCGCGATAGCGCTGCGCCCAGCTTGTGGTGGCTGGAGGTGGGCGCGGTCACCCTGCTCGACTTGCAACTGTTTCTGCCCGACGGCCAAGGCGGCTGGCAAACGCGCCAGGCCGGCGAGCGCGTCGGTTTCGCCGCGGGGCGCGATCACGACTACCGCCGTGCGGTCTTTCGCCTGCCCGAGCTGAATGCCGAGGTTCTGACCTTCTACCTGCGCACCTATGATCCAGCCGGCAACTCCTTCCCGCTGCGCGCCTGGCAGCTCGCCGACCTCGACCGCCAGGCCAAGGGCGAGAACCTGGGCTTCGGCCTGATCTACGGCAGCATCTTCGCCCTGCTGCTGTACAACCTGTTTATCCTCCTGGCCCTGCGCGACCGCGCTTACCTGTGGTACGTGCTGACCATGGCAGCCTCGCTGCTGTTTATCGCCAGCATGAGCGGCCATGGCTTCCAGTACCTGTGGCCGAATGGGCCGGTACCGGTCTGGCTGGATCGCGTAACCCTGCCGATTCTGGTCAGCATCGGCATCCTGCGTTTCGCCCAGGAGTTGCTGTACACCCGGCAAAGCCTGCGCCGCGCGCATTGGCTACTCAATTTCTGCACCCTGGTCTATCTGCTCAGCCTGGGCCTCAACCTGACGGGCTATCGCGCCGCGAGCGGCCAGGTGATCGGCCTGATTCCGATCCTCACCGTACCGACGCTACTGCTGTGCGCCGCAGTTCGCTGGAAGCAGGGCTTCACTCCGGCGCTGTTCTACCTGCTCGGTTACGGCACCGTGCTGCTGAGCTTCGTGATCCTGGTATTGCGCGCAGCCGGGGTGGTGCAGCCCGGCGAGTCGACCGCTTACCTGTTCCCGCTGGCCGTCGCGGCGGAAGCCATTCTGTTCTCGTTCGCCCTGGCCTATCGCATTCAGATCCTCAAGCAGGAAAAGGCAGCGGCACTGGAGCAGGCCGACCGCGAAAAAACTGCGCGCCTGGCCCTGGTCCAGGCCAATGCCGACGAGCTGCAGCGCTCGGTGGAACTGCGCACCGCCGAGCTGGCCGCGGCCAACGAGCGCCTGCTGCAACGCGAGCAGGAACTGCAGCACGCCGCCTTCCACGATCCTCTCACTGAGCTGCCCAACCGCCGCTACCTGGTCGAGCACTGCGAATCGGCCCTGGCCAATGCCAAGCGGCATAACCAGGCAGTTGCCCTGTTGCTGATCGACCTCGACCACTTCAAGCCGATCAACGACCGCCATGGTCACGATGCCGGCGACCTGATGCTGCAAGTGATCGCCCAGCGCCTGCGCGAACATGTGCGCGGCGGCGATACGGTCGCGCGCCTGGGCGGTGACGAGTTCGCCGTGCTGATCTGTGGCGAGGATGCCGAGCAACATGCGCGGGAAATTGCCGCCCGCTTGCTCGGCGAGCTGGCGCAGCCGGTGATGTACGGCGCCGAACGCCTGACGGTGACCATCAGCATCGGTGTGGCGCTGTATCCGCAGCACGCGAGCAATTTCACCAGCCTGTACAAGGCCGCCGACGAAATGCTTTACAAGGTCAAGGCGCGCGGCCGTTCAGGCTCGGCGATCTGCGGCGAAGGCGGCGAGCTGAGCAGCAGTACGCGCCTGCATCTGGATGTGCTGAATATCCCCAGCGGCCTGCTTTGAGCCGTCAGGCGTTGCGATAACGCCGCGGCACGCGCTGGGTCACCTTGCTTAGCAGCTCATAACCGATAGTGCCTGCCGCCTGGGCCACCTCATCCACCGGCAACTGCGCGCCCCACAGCTGCACCTCGTCGCCAACTTGCGCGGCCGGCAGGTCAGTCAGATCCACCGTCAACATATCCATCGACACCCGCCCGACCAGCGGCACACGCTGACCGCGCACCAGCAGCGGCGTGCCGCTCGGCGCATGGCGCGGATAGCCGTCGGCATAGCCGCAGCTGACCGTGCCTATGCGCGACGGCCGTTTGGCGCGCCAAGCGCCGCCGTAACCGACCGTTTCATCGGCCGCCACCTCACGGATCGCTATCAGCTGCGCGCTCAGGCTCATGGCCGGTTTCAACCCCAGCTCCGCGGCGCTCAACTCGGCGAAGGGCGTGGCGCCGTAGAGCATGATGCCCGGCCGCAACCAATCCATATGGGCGACCGGGATGGTCAGGATGGCCGCCGAATTGGCCAGCGAACGCTGGGCGAAACCCAGGTCGAGCAGATCGAGAAAAGCTTCCAGCTGCTGCTCGGTCAGCTCATGGCCGCGCTCGTCGGCACAGGCGAAATGGCTGAGCAAATTGATTTCGGCGACTTGCGCCGCGCCCTGCAAACGGTCGTGACAGACGCGCAGCTCCGCCTCGTCGAGGCCCAGGCGATGCATGCCGCTGTCCAGCTTCAGCCAGATATTCAACGGCCGACCCAGGCTCGCGCCGAGCAACTGGGTGATTTGCTGTTCGCTGTGCAACACCAGGTCGAGGCCGAGCTGCGCGGCGAGCGGGTATTCCTCCGCAGCGAAGCAGCCTTCGAGCAATAGAATCCGCGCCTCGCCATCCAGCGCGCGCACCTCGGCGGCCTCCTCCAGGCTGGCCACGGCGAAACCATCGGCCTGCTTATGCAGCGCCGTTACCACCTCGCGTAGACCATGTCCGTAGGCATTCGCCTTGACCACCGCAAAGGCCTGGCGACCGGGTGCGCAGCGCTTGGCCACGGCGTAGTTGTGACGAATCGCGGACAGATCGATGGTGGCGACTAGGGGGCGCATGGAGCGGGCTCTGCGGTGTGATGGGGCGACCATCTTAAACATCGCCCTGCAGGCTGCAAGCGCCAGGCACGCGGGTGGGATGCGCGCTGCCGGCTGGCATAACCGGGACGCCGGGCGGCGCCCCGGTGATCATCAAGCGGTGGTCTTGTTCGCCGCGGCGATCATGGTGTTGGCCATTATCCCGTAGGCGGTGCTCCAGGCCTGCTCCACTTCCTCGGTAAAGGCATCGCCCAGGCCCTGGCCAAGGGTTTTCAGCAAGGCCGCGCCGACGGTGGCGTAGTGGCTGTCTTCCACGCCGTAGTCGACATGGCCTGCGCCGAGGCGCTGCAGTACCGGTACCAGCACGTCCAGCTCGTTCAGTTTGCCCACGGCCACACCGATCATCTGCATCAACTTTTTACCCTGGGCCAGCATATCGCCCTTGAACAAGGGCTTGAGGCTCGGGTCGGCGGTAAACAGGTTGTGGTAGAACAGCGCCGCGGCCTCGTCGGCAATCGGCGCCACCTGGGCGAAACTGCCTTGCACCAGTTCGATCTGTTTCGGGGTCATAGTTACCTCCTCTCAAGTTGTGGCGGCAGCGCTCTAGCGGCTCTGCGACACCATGTATTTCACCGCTGCGGCCACCTGCGGGTCGCTCAGCGCGGCATTGCCGCCACGCGCAGGCATGCTGCCCTCGCTACCCTCGAAGCCATTCAGCGCATGGCCGATCAGCACCTCCAGGCCTTGCTCGATACGCGGCGCCCAGGCCTTGCGATTGCCCTTCGCCGGGGCACCGCCGAGGCCGTTGAGGTGGCAGACCTTGCAGGTGCCTTCCCATATTTGCTGGCCGAGTTTCAGCTCGGCCAGCTCCGGGCTCTCGCCGCAACCGGCCAGCAGCAGGCAGCTGGCCAGCCCCGCACTAACCGCCCAGCGGGACACGAATCACCACCCCGCCCAATACGTCGCCGAGCTTGAAGTCGGTACGCGGGCTGTCTTTGTGTTCGTTGTGGCAGGAGGCGCACACCGGCGCCACGGCGGCGTCGGGGTAGACGGCGGTGAAGTAGGTCTGCTCGCCGAGTTTTTCCTCGGTGTAATAGTTCTGGCCCGGGTTATCGATGATGAACTGCAGGCCGATCTTCTCGGCCTCGGTGCGCGGCGCGTTCTGTTTGTTGATCGGCCACAGCGACTGCAGCGAGTAGCTGAAGGCGTCGGTCTTGGCGGCCACCGCTTCGGCGCCGAAGCGGAACATCTGCGCCGGCAACGGCAGGGCCTTGTCGTCGATGAAGTGCTCACTGGGCTTGATCACGCCCTCGTCCTTCAGGCGGTTGACCACCTGCTTGGTGTAGACGGCGCGGTCGGATTCCATCACCAGGTGCAGCATGTCGGTGAGTTGCTGCGGGCTGAAGCCGCTCGGTTTGCTCTCCTGGCAGCCGCTGAGAGTCAGCAGGCCCGCCGTAACGGCGACGGCAAGCATGGGTCGTAGAGTCGTGTGCATGGTGTTCTCCCTATCAGTTTTTTTAGGTTGGCAGAGGCATCGGTGCTACTTATTGCCGGGCACGCTCCAGCGCCATGTCCACACTGGGAACATGTTGCGCAGGCGCGCCTCGGAAGTTGTTCTTGAGCAACAGAGGATCGGCCAGGGCATCGAGGGCGAAGGGCAGCCCGTGACAGTCGAGGCAGACGCCGCGGAGCATTTTTTCGTTGGGGCGCAGGTTGGCGTTCTGGTTGTGCTGCACCAGGCGACGCTCCTGGCCGTGCACCTCGGCGGTCTCGCGCGGCAGGTGGCAACTGGCGCAGCTCACGCCGCAGCCCGGCGGTAGCTCGCCGCGTTGTTCGGCTTGCCACAGTTGCTGGTGCGGCGAGCCCTGGTAGGCCAGCGAGTGCTTATCGGCGTGGCAGCCGAGACAGGCATCGACAGCCGCCGCCACCCGCTCGGCTTTGTGCGCGCCGTGGCAGCTGCTGCAGCTCAGTTCATGCCCGGTACTCTCGGCGGTGAACGCCAGCAAGCCCTGTTCCGGACGCATCGGTGTCAGCTTGACCGACAGTTTGGGATTCAGGCGCATGCCGTGCTTGCCGGCGAAAAAGCCCTGAGCTTCACCGGCATGGCAGCTCTGGCAGGTATCCAGCGCCGGCTTGGCTTGCCAGGCGATGCCCTGAGGTTGATGGCAACCGCTGCAATTGACCCCGGCTTCGGCATGGCCGCTGGCCAACCAATCGGCGACCGCTTCGGCGCTCAGT
>CAMPJN010000211.1 GCA_946886875.1 uncultured Pseudomonas sp. | reverse complement strand
ACATAGGCCGGCACTTCCAGGCCCTTCGGCCTGTTCCTGATCGAGGCCGCCAGCTTCGATGAAGCTGACGCCCTGCAGACTTATCTCGATTTGCGCACCCAATTTCCTGGCCACACCACCCACCCCGTACCCCCTGCCGGCGACACGCAGCAGCGACTGCAGCAGTTGCGTGCCTACCTGGAAGTATCGCCGACACTCAAGGAGCCCCACGCATGACTGCAAAAGTTGGAAGTCTGAGCGGTGGTCCGGCCTGCGAGGCCGGCAAGCTGATCGTCGAAGTCATTGGCAAGGATCACCCGCCAGGACAACGAATCGTCATCTACGATGAAACCGACAACCAGCAGCAGGAAGCGCTGACCAAACGCCGCAAGCTGGAGCCACTGGTCGACCCGGCGTTCAGCAGCACCCTGCATATTTGGCCTTGGGACAACGAACCAACCCGCCACCTCTGGCTGGAAATCGAAACCGAAAAAGGTGGCCCCATCCGCGTGCCATTGATGGGCGATGCCAAGGCCACGCCGCGGCAGGTCGATCAGCAATGGAACCAGATCGTACCGATTGTGCCTCTAACGCCCATGCGTAGTAGCACAAACGAAAAGGATCAAGGCATCCCTGTCCTCGCCAGGCCCGGCTACCTCTATGTCTTTTACCGCGGCAAGCTCTGGCGCGAACTCGAAATCCGTCAGAGCGAAGGTAAAAACACCTATCACGACATAGACGTAAAAGCCTTTCGCCAACAAGACGGATTCTGTATCGGCCCACGTGATGCTTGCGGTAAAGGCCTGCAGGAAATCTGGCTGCCGGCCCGCTGGAATCGCGGTCAAGTAAGCGACGTCGAACTTGCCTTTGCCGAGGTACAACTGCCGGCCGCTCGCCTGCGCCGTCTGGAACAGGACACCAAGCTGCGCGCCCAGCGTTGCCAGCGTTTCAATATGCAGGCATCCACTCAGCAGTTTAAAAAGCTCGGCGCTGGCCCTGACGGGCGTGCCTTGGCTCAGGGGTTGCTGTTGGCCATTCTCAGTCAGAATGCATCTGCCATGCAGCCTGCCGCAGAAGCCGAAGCGCGCCGCCGTAGCTTGAACAATCGAATCTTTCCCTTGAACCTGACAGAACCGCAACGCCTGCGTGAACCGCTGTACGAACCGCAGTTCGATCATCCCACGCACTATCTGCATGATCTTGCCGGCGGCTATCCGGCGAAGTGCTACCAGGCAGCGCAAAAGCTTGTCGACGGTTACGAAGCCGGACAAGCTCCCCATCTGCGTAAAGCACCGGAACTCGACCCCCTGGCAATCTGCCTGGAGCGCAAACTACTGGCTCTACGTCCACCACAAGACGAAACCAAGCAAACAAAGCAGAAAGAAAAGCTCGAAGAAGGCATCAAGAACTGGCAGGCACAACCCGCCGTTGCCGATGCGCTAGCCGATGCTCGCACCCGGCAAATCGCCGGTTTGTTGGTGGAGGACGCGGTATACCGCATGCGTCAATTGCGCGACCGCATCGAAGCCGCCCAAGCAGCAGTGAGCTTGGCCGCCGAACGCGCTAGCCTTCAGCCCCACTATGCGAGCGCACTGCTCGTGAGCAATTTCGTGCTGCCATTGCGGATCGATGGCAAAACCAACCCGCTGAGCCGCTGCGCCAAGGCGCTGGATGCGGAGGGCCATGAACGTATCAGGCATATTCTTGCCGAGCCGCTTGGCCGCCATGCTCAAATCGCTCATGGTCAGGCGCGTAGGTGTCTGGCGAGTTGCCTCAAGGAGCCTTCCAACCAACAGACCCTGGGCGATCTTTTTTGCCTGGACGGTTTCGACTACCTAGGTGCTTTCGCCCTGACCGGGCAATGCATGGCCAGCATGGCCAAGCGACTGAATGACCCACTGAACCTCAGCTTTCGACGCAAGGCCACCGACCAGGAAAAACTCCTCCTCGATATCGCCGACAGCGACCACCATCCCTTACACGCAATGCTCTGGCCGAAAGCCGACCAGCAAATCTGCATGGCGGCCTACCAACGCCCGGCAGGCAAAGAAGAGAATCTGGGCGATGGTCGTTTGCGTCCAAGCGCACTTGCAGCCTTGGAAAATGCCCCTCTGCCCAAATCGGACAACGCACGTCTGCTAGACGTCGTTGTGCTAATCGCAGCGGCGCAGCGGGGTGATTTCAAGAGCTTGCTCGGTTTTAAGAACTCGACCAATGCGTTGATGAGCGTACTGGGTGTATTGCAGGGCGCCTTGCAGGCCGCCGAGAACGCGATGCTGGAGGCCCAAGGCCGGGTCCAGAAAGCGAGCGCAACGGTGGACGCTTCTCGCCGTGGCGTTGACCAGAGCCAGGAGGTGCTTCGCAGTGAGACCCGCACGGCGCGACTGAGTATGTATGAAGCCAGGAGTTTTCAACTGGCGCGCACCATGCTTCCCGAAACCCTGGGCGCAATGCGCTTCGAACGCAGTGGCCGAGTCAATACCCGTGACCACTACATAGTGCGCCCCGACCTGCTGGGCATGGCAGCGACCGGCCCCGGAACGCGCATGACCGGCACCGTACGCAACGAGCAGGGCGATGTAGCCGCTACCAGCAGCGCCGGCGAGGCCAGAGCCGCGGGTCTTCCCGCCGGCAAACAGGAACATTTGCTGATTGTATTACCGGCTCGCCATGAAACCACTCAGCGCTTGGAGCGGCTCTACCAGCAACTGCGCGATCTCTTCCAGGCGCAAGAAAACCTAGACCGCCAGCGAACGAGCCTTAACGAAGCAGACCGCGCATACCAGGCCCGACTACGCAGCGGGGTATATCGCACGCTTAACTCGCCCATCATGCCTCCACTGATGATGGGATTTGAGTTGTTTAATGTGCGAGCGGAGTGGTCGTCTCTGGAGGCGACTGCCCGTAGCCGTAGTGAGTTTCGAGCTATTTCTGGCGTTTTTAGTGCCTTTTATGATGCAGGCCTAGCGCTTGAGCTTCTTGCCGAACGTGTAGCTCACGATACGAAAATTATGCGAACGGTAAGCACAAGCTTGGATCGCAACCTGTTTCGTAATCGTATTGTCTGGGGCAACCTCTTTGCCGCCAATGTCACCATGCGAATGACCCTGGGGGCGGTGGGCGCAGTTCTGTTTACCGGGTTGAATATTTCCGACTCGATTAATGAATTCGCCTTGGGCGACGATGCGGGCTGGGGTTATGCCCTGATGGCCGCCGGCGGTGTCGCCACTTTCGCCAGTGCCTTTATGGTTGGCCCTGCGGCCGGCGCATCCTTGCTGGCTCTTGGCCCTGCGGGGTGGATGATCGCCATTGGCCTGGCCCTGACCCTGGCCGGCGCGGCGCTGGTCTGGTGGCTGGACGATACCCCAGTCGAGGAGTGGCTTAAGCTGGGGCCGTTCGGTAAGGACCAGCCCGGCATTTTTATAGACACGGTGCGCCCAGCCCATCTGCAGGATGAGAAAGAGGCCTTCTATCGCCTGGTCGGTTTGTTTGCCGGCATGCATATACAGGTTGAAGCCAACCCCGAGCAAGCCAAAGCCCGTAGCAGCTACCCCATGCCCGGCCAGGAGGCCAGGCACCAAGCCATGCGCGAAGCCAATATGCGTATCCAGATTGCCAGCAACTTACCGGGACTAATCAGCTCCCTGGGGGCCAGTCAAATGCGTGTTGGCATTTGGCAGCGCTTACACCGCAGCTCTCCCAGCCCGAGGGGGGATCGCATGGTGGAAACTGTAGAGTTGCTGCCAGGGCAGAACTTCTATCTGGATACCAGCCTGCCTGCGGATAAGGTGAAGCCCAAACCCGCTTATCTGTTGTATCAAGAGCAGACTCCGGCAGGGCTCGATCTGTATATCCGGCAACCGCCAACACCTCCCGCCCAGCGCAGTGGCATTAGCATTACCATGCACCGCTATAGCTGGGCCGTACGTGCGCAGGTAATTGCAGATGATGGCAAGCAGCAATGGCATTTTCCTGCCCCGCCACCGGTAGACCCCCTGCGTTTCAATGCCAGCGAGCATGGCAAACCTAATTACACGGCAACTCAACAGGCTTTCTGGGCCGATGAACAAAGCCATCAAGACTAAGAGGCTGCACCGCCATGAATACGGCTGTTACAACCCACTATGCCGAAGGGGCCTACGACTCCCTGCATATCCCTAACCAGCCGCCACAAACCCGTAAGCAGGCCGGCCTACTAACAAGGGTTCTATCGTGGGGGAATACGGAAGATATAGCGCCTTTTAGTTTTGTCGATAACGATTCGCCAAAACGGCTGCGCGAACTGGAGGAGAATGAGCGTAAACACCCCGGAACCCGCCAGCGCAATGAAACGGTGTTTCATTCTATCTGCAATCATCTTTGTTACCGCCGAGCGCATGTATCGCTTTGGACGCAAATATGGCTGTACATGTGGGGGCTGGGTCGCGCTCTTTCCTTAATTGGAGTTGCTCTTTATTTTTTTATGTTTGTACCGATAGCAGTATATGTCGGAGTTTATATATCGAAAGATACAAGCAATATATTAGACAACTTGGTGACTCCAGTTTACTGGGTGATTATGCCCTCGCTATTTTGTTGGGCAGTTGGGTATGTTGCCATTTATAAATTACCGACGTATTGGATATTAAAACCTTCAAAAGGCCCGCTTTGGGAACTTAATCGCCAAACCGGTAAAGTGATTATTTTTGCGCGTAAGCCCGGTCAGTTCGCACATCTGGGTATAGAGGGTGATTTCGTTCGACCGTTTTATGAATTCGATGCCTGCGTACATATCCTGCCAAGTCGCCAAGGCCTGCCACAGTACTCCCTGCACTTGGTGCATCGCTATCAGCCCGTGGCCATCGACTTCAAACCAGTCATCGGTTTGCAGAGTTCGGAACAGGCCTGTTTTGCGCTTTGGGATATGTGGCAGAACTATATGGATATCAGCCATCCGCTGCCGGACATACCCACCTGGGAGGAATTCCGCCCGCTTGACCCAACAACCGCCGAGCATGACCGCCAGGCAGGCCGCAATCCCAGATATTGGCGCGATATGGATGATGCGACCTATAAGAACGCCATGGATGAGTTGCTAATTCGCGTTCAACAGCTCAACACCTCATCGCGCCCCAACCTGATGGCCAGGCATGTGCTCTATCTCTGATGCAGCGTTAATTCGCTTTTATAAATTTGTTTGTGTGCACTACATTTTGAAACTCACCGACGAAGTCCAAGAAATTCTCAACGGCCCAATTAATGCCGGTGTGCCCTGCACAGCGTCGTCGCTGACGCACGATCAGGCGGTGATTTTCAGTTTTTGACTGATGATGGCTGGCAATGCGTTTCTTCTGTATTGGCGTGGTGATCTGGCGGTGTTTTTGGTGACGGCTATTCCAATCATCGCGATAGTGATGATGATCCATTGGCTGACATCACCTGAGCCGCTTAGTAGCACCCTGAAGATGGAAGTATCCTTGACCAAGGACTGTTTCAGACTGGCTGCTCACTTGCGGCTTAGCGATAGCCAAAACAGTAAGGACTTCAAGGTCAACGAGCAGATCCGGTTGGCGCAGATCAAAGCAATCCATCCCTTTGTGTTGAAGGGCTGGCTATTTTACAAAGCCCGAGCGCTATTAGGGTCGGAGTGATTAAGTTTTATCCACTCCCACCCTTTTAGCCCCGCACGGCACGCCGGTAGTTGTCCGCGACTTGGACCGCACTTCGACATACTCAAGGAAAGAACGCATGAACAACATGGATTTCAAAATGCCGCTGGGCGCCTTCATTCATTTGCTCGCAGTGATCTGGATCAGCGTGGAGCCGCACTATGAGGGCCTGTTTGTCTGGGTGCTGCCATTTCTTCTGATGAATGTCGTCGGCATGCTGCTGGTCATGGTCAACAAGACCAAGCTGGGAGCAATCATTTTTATCGTCGGCTGTGTACCCTTTGTCCCTGTGGGCATCATCGGTATTCTCGGCGCCAAGAAAATGCTTCAGGGCCTAAATGAGCCTATGCCTGCCTGAGTATGGGCTTGCAGGGTGAAGTCGGCGCCTTCCGTGTTCGAACCTGCATAAACACATCATGGCGGCGAACAGGGCGACTGTGGACATGCGGGCGGCGATCTGCTCGAACAGCGCGACCAGCGCGCCTGCAGCGCGCCGAACAGCAGCGAACGCCATGGTTGCCGGAACATTGGCAGCCTACGCCAAACTACAGAATGTGACCCTCATCCCACTCTGATTTGCCCCATATCACCGACAATGCCGCGCCGGCCGGGACGCTGCTGCCTCTTGGCCACCCCATTACCTCTCAATCCTCAAGGACGATGACCATGAAACTGCAGCTCTCCCTTTCCGCGCTCGCACTCGCCACTCTGCTTTCCGGCTGTCAGAACATGAGCCCCGACGCCATGCTTAACACCGGGTTGCAAGCCATGCAGGCGGCTACTCTCAGCGATGCCGAAGTGAAGGCCATGGCCGACGATGCCTGCGTGCAGATGGACGCCCAGTCGCCAATCGCACCCGCCGACAGCAAGTACAGCAAGCGTCTGGAGAAAATCGCCAGCAACCTCGGCAGCCAGGTCAAGGGTACGCCGGTCACCTATAAGGTTTACCTGGTCGACGAGGTCAACGCCTGGGCCATGGCCAACGGTTGCGTGCGTGTGTACAGCGGCCTGATGGACCTGATGAACGACAACGAAGTGGAAGGCGTGCTGG
>CAMPJN010000210.1 GCA_946886875.1 uncultured Pseudomonas sp. | reverse complement strand
GGCGCCCGCTGTCACATAACAGTCATCTTTTTGTCTTATCGTCGCCGCACTTTTCTCCTAGAAGGTGTTTGCCGCATGCTGCGTGTTTTATTCATTTTCGATCGTCAAATCTGGAGCCGCAGCCTGGCTTGCCTGGTCCTGGCAAGCGCCAGCTACAGCCTGTCCGGCGCCGCTCTCGCGGCGCTGCCGATCCCTACCGATAACAGCAGCGCCTTGCGTATTCAGGGCTCCAACACCATAGGCGAGAAACTCGGCCCGGCACTGGTCAAGGGCTTGTTCGAGGAACAAGGCCTACATGCCATTCGCATCGAAGCCGGTGCCGCCGAGAACGAGCGCAAGATCACCGGCATGACCGATGATGGCCGTAGCGTGACCATCGAGGTGGCGGCCCATGGTTCCAGTACCGGCTTCGTCGGTTTGAAAAATGGCAGCGCCGACCTGGCGGCCTCCTCGCGACCGATCAAGGACAGCGAAGTCAGCGAGCTGGCAACCTTGGGCAATCTGAAAAGCCGTGAAGCCGAGCAGATCATCGCCCTCGATGGGCTGGCGATCATCCTCCATCCGAGCAATCCGCTCGGCGCCCTGCGCAGCGAACAGGTTGCGCAGATTTTCGCTGGCGAACTCAACGACTGGGCTCAGCTCGGTGGCCCCGCCGGCCGCATCAATCTGTATGCCCGCGATGGCAACTCAGGCACCTACGACACCTTCAAGGAACTGGTACTCAACGCCCATGGCAAAAGCCTTAGCGCTGACGCCAAACGTTTCGAATCCAGCGAGCAATTGTCCGACTCGGTCAGCCGGGACGCCCAGGGCATAGGCTTTATCGGCTTGCCCTATATCCGCCAGGCGAAAGCCGTGGCCATCGCCGTCGGCGAGTCGCAGCCGATGCTGCCGAGCGTGACCTTGATCGCCACCGAGGATTACCCGCTGTCGCGCCGCTTGTTCCTCTATAACCAACCGGATATGCAAAACCCCTGGGGGCAGGCGCTGGTGCGCTTTGCCCATAGTCCAAGGGGTCAGGCGATAGTCGATCAAAGCGGTTTTATCGCCCAGACCGTACAAGCGGTCAGCGTCGCCGCCAGCTCGGCGATGCCGGCGGCCTACCAGACCTTGGCCCGCGAAGCGCAGCGTCTGTCGGTCAACTTCCGCTTCCAGGAAGGCAGCTCGAGTCTGGACAACAAGGCCCTGCGCGACGTCGAGCGGGTACTTCTGTATCTGAAGAAGCAGGACAAGATGAAGCAGAAAGTCGTGCTGGTCGGCTTCGGCGACAGCAAAGCCGACCCGGCACGCGCCACCTTGCTGTCCAAGCTACGGGCCATGGCGGTGCGCCGCGAACTGGCCAGACAAGGGGTGATCTTTCGCCAGATCACCGGGCTCGGCGAGGAGTTGCCGGTAGCCGCGAATGACGCCGATGATGGCCGGATCAAAAACCGCCGGGTGGAAGTCTGGGTTTACTGAAGCGATACCCGACAGCCGTTTATCGGCTATACCTCGATTAGCAGGCCGTTGAACAATCTTGGCGAGGCAGGCAAGACATCGAAGCGGGCGTCGCTGTTGGCAGGTGGGCTTTCCTACTCGCCGTTAACAGCGGTGGTTCCAGCACTGCCGCCGCTTAGCGTAACCTTGGCCTACCGCCAGGGAGCCAGCACAAGAGGTAAGCAATGGAAGTACAGCTCGAAGCCCTGCAGCGGCGTGGTCGCACGCTCTGGCAGGTACGCCTGGGAGCGCGCGCGCTGGTTTTTCATGAGGAATTGGCGGCGCGCTCCTTCGCTGCGCAGCTGCATCAGCGTGTGCTCTGGCTACGCGCGTTGGCCAACGCCAAGCAGTGATCGGCAGTACCCCAGAGGTATTACCCTGCTATTGCATCGCATGCGAGGAGAGCCCCCAGGGTTCGCGGCAATTCGACACCATAACCCTGGACGTAATCGACCCCCAGCTCGACCAGACGCTCGCGGATACCAATGGTTTCGACATATTCGGCGATGGTCTTGCGCCCCAGTACATGGGCGATTTCGTTGATCGATTTGACCATGGCCAGATCGCTGGCCGAATGCTCGATCTCTTTGACGAAACTGCCGTCGATTTTCACGTAATCCACCGGCAATTGCTTCAGGTACTCATAGGAAGAGAAGCCGGTGCCGAAATCGTCTATCGAGAAGGTACAGCCGAAGCGCTGGAGATAACGCACCATGTCAGCGGTCTTGGTCAGGTTGGCCACTGCGGCGGTTTCGGTCAGTTCGAAGCAGATTTTCTCCGGCGGCACCGCGTAGTCCTCAAACAGCGCCTCGATGAATTCGAGCAATTTATCGTCGTTGAGGCTGCTGCCCGACAGATTGATCGACACGCCGCTGCACTGCTTCCATAGCCCCGGGTGTTGTGCCAACTCGCTGAATACCCGTTTGAGCACCCAGCGATCTACTTTGGTCATACGGTTGTAGCGCTCGGCGGCGCCGATAAAATCCAGCAAATTCAGTTCGTTCTGCATCACCAGCAGCACTTCATAGTGCGGCAAATGATCGACGACTCCGCTCGCCGGGGCGATTTGCTGTACGCGCAGGCTGAGCTCGCCGCGCTCGACGATGTCGTCCACCCGCCCAGCAATGGCCATCAGACCGGTGCGCGCACCGTCGATCTCGTCGCTGTAGATATGCACGCGGTTGCGCCCGGTTTCCTTGGCGGTATTACAGGCCGTTTGCAGATCGCGGTACAGGTTGATGACATCGTGTCGATCATTACTCAGGACGATCCCTACGCTCATGGTCATGCCATGCAAGTGCCCTTGCCATTCCAACGGATTGGCCTCGGTAACCGCGCGCAGAATTTCGGCCACCTGGCCGGCCTGGCGCTCGTCGCTGTGCGGCAGGATCACGGCAAAATCCGCACCGCCGATGCGCGCCAAAGCCGCCGATTCGGGTAAATGAGCGGCCAGCAGGCTGGCGGTTTGCTTGAGATAGGTATCGCCCGCCAATGGGCCGAAGCTGGAATTGAGCACGCTGAACTGATCGATGTGGCTATAGATGAAGGCATGGCGCTCACTGGCGGCCAAGGCCTGCGCCACTGCCACCTCGAAACTGCGGCGGTTGAGCAGCCCGGTGAGCTCGTCATGGCTACGGGCATGGGCGATATCGCGGTACAGCTTGCCGACGATGTTCTGCAAGTGTTCCTGAATCACCCCCAGGGTCTCGGGCGGGGCGCTGCCGATCCAACCGCTGGCGAGTTGCTGCATCAAGCCTTCGGCGGTGAAGCTGCCCGCCTCGCAACCCTGGCGATCGACCAGAACATAGTGGTCGCCAGTGGGGTTCACCCAAATGAGCTGCAGATGTTGGCCGCGCTGTGTCACCAACCAGTCGCCGACACGCAGTTGCTGCACCCGCTCACGCCAGCGCTGCTGGGCGGGATCGAGGACAGGCGCGGCGACTTCCGGCGGCAGCGTCGGCAAGACCAGGCGTTCAACCGGTTGTTCGCCGAGCAGTTGTTGCTGCAGCTGTTTCAGAATGGCGCTATGCCGGTACTGCCCAGGCAGGAAGCTCTCCATGCGCTTGCGCAACAAATCCAGCACCGGGCCGGCCTCATAGGCGCGCTCGACCGGGTTGGCCTCGCCGGCCTCGGTGTGCGGCTCGATCTGCAGCCAGTTGTTGAGTTGGCGGATTACCGCCAGGTCGTCGAGCCATTCACTGCCCTCTTCGCCCTGGCGGATCAACTCATGCACCAGCAGTTCACGCCAACCTATATCCAGCCAGTCGAGCAGCACTTTCGGAGCCTGGCTGCCGAACAACTTCGCCAGTTCGCGGCCGACCTGTTCTCGGGCCTGTTCCAGGGCGTCGCGACCACGGCTGTACTGGCGCACCCGGTCGGCATTGTTGCTGTATGCGCGTTGCTGCACGGCGAGCAATTGCTCTAGTTCCTCATTGCAGCGAGCGAAGGTCTGGTTATCACCGTGATAGTCGTCGACGATGCCATCAATCAACTGTTGCACGCGGCTTTCCATGGCCTGGTTGGGCGGCTCGGAGAAATCGCATAGGCGTATCAGCTTATCCAGGGTGGCGCGTACCGGGTGGGTGATATCGGCAAACGCCGCGGGTTCGCGTATGGCGGCCTGAGCAACGGGCAGCATCAGACGCTGCAACGCCGGTTTGATCGCGCTGGCGATCATCGGCTCCTGGTCGATCCGTTGAAAGAGTTCAGCGACCACTCCGGCATCGTCACGCTGTCGGGGAGAGAGTTCCAGGCCCGCTGCGCTCAGCACCTGCAGAAAGCTCTGTGCCGACCAGCCTTGGGCAGGAGGCACGAGGTTGTTCAAGGTGGCCAAGGCGTTTTCCAGCGTAGCGGCATCCAGCGCTGACCCTGCGGGTTGTGACGGTCCACTCTGGAATTGCGCCTTGCTTGCACCGAAAGCCCGCAAGCGTTGGATCGCTTGGTAGGGCGCATCCGGCGCCGCCCGACTGACGCGCTCGCCGCGCCGTTCGGGCGCCGATTGTTCAAGCGGATCGACTCGCGGTTCGATCTGGAACTGGGCAAAAAGCGTATCCAGCTGTCGGAAATAGGGTTGTAGTGCGCTACTCAACGCCTTGGCGGCCACCTGGTAGAAGTGCTCGCGCACGGCGGGCAGCTGTTCGCGCATATACAGTCGCGCCTGCAGGGTGCGCACCATGAATTCCAATGAAAGTGGGCTTTCGCGGTCTTTGGCCGCGGCGCCCGTCACTGCGTTCAGGCGCGCGCAGCTGCGCCATTCCATCGCGCCCAAGGTTTCGCGCAATTGGCGCACCAGCCGGCGCGCCTCGAGCATCTCCTCCACTTCGGCATCATCCACCAACTGCCATTCGGTGGCGCTAGCGGGAGCCGTTGCCAACGGCGTGATACCGGCTGGTAGCAGTTCGAGAACCGCTTCGATGGTGTGCGCGACGGCGCTTTCACGCTGGGCGCCGCACAAACGCAAGAAATCTTCGCAGCCCTGAGCTTCGAGATTGCTCCGGGCGGCCAAGCGTTGTTCTTTCAGCTCGTCAATCACGGCCGCGATAAGGATTTCCAGGCAAGGGGGTAAATGCGTGCTGACCGCCTGACATAAGCCGTCCATCACTGCAGTGCGCGGTGGCATCTGCATAGTTCCCCCTGCATCCTTGTGCAGACCGAATCGCTGCAGTACCACTATAGACCGCTGTGGTGCGTTCTGCGGGCAATGCTGGCAATCTGCCGCCAACCAATGGGAGCACTCATTTTAGGTTCGCGCCAGAACGAACAAGGCCCGCAAATGCGGGCCTTGTTGGTGCTGCCAGCTGGATCAGCGACTGGCTTTACTCATGTCCTTGGACATGTACTTGCCAATCTCGAACTTGCCGATGGCCATGCGGTGTACTTCGTCCGGACCGTCGGCCAGGCGCAGGGTACGCTGCATGGCGTACCAGTAGGCCAGCGGGAAGTCGTTGGAGACGCCAGCACCGCCGTGGATCTGGATGGCGCGGTCGATCACCTTGAGCGCTACGTTCGGCGCCACCACCTTGATCTGGGCGATTTCGCTGGCGGCGATCTTGTTGCCGACGGTGTCCATCATATAAGCGGCGTTGAGGGTCAACAGGCGGGCCATGTTGATCTCCATGCGCGAGTCGGCGATGTGATCGATGTTGCCACCCAGACGCGCCAGCGGCTTGCCGAACGCGGTACGGCTGATGGAACGCTCGCACATCAGCTTCAAGGCACGCTCGGCCATGCCGATCGAACGCATGCAGTGGTGAATCCGGCCTGGGCCGAGGCGACCCTGGGCGATCTCGAAACCGCGACCTTCACCGAGCAGTACGTTTTCGTAAGGCACCCGCACGTTTTCGAACAGCACTTCGGCGTGGCCATGGGGCGCGTCGTCGTAGCCGAACACCGGCAGCGGCCGCAGGACTTTCACGCCCGGGGCGTCCATCGGCACCAGGATCATCGAGTGCTGCTGATGGCGCGGCGCATCGGGATTGGTCAGG
The DNA here is from genome assembly GCA_946886875.1 of uncultured Pseudomonas sp. The sequence continues at coordinate 742 of CAMPJN010000210.1, read as the reverse complement.
CCCATGAAGATCATGATCTTGCAACGCGGATCGCAGGCGCCGGAAGTCCACCACTTGCGGCCGTTGATCACCCACTCGTCACCTTCGCGGCGGGCATTGGCCTCCATATTGGTGGCATCGGAAGAAGCTACTCCCGGCTCGGTCATGGCGAACGCCGAGCGGATTTCGCCACTGAGCAGCGGCTTCAGCCATTGTTCTTTTTGCGCTTCGTTGGCGTAGCGCACCAAGACTTCCATATTGCCGGTATCGGGGGCGGCGCAGTTGAACGGCTCCGGTCCGATCAGGGAGCTGCCCATGATTTCTGCCAAAGGCGCGTATTCGGTGTTGGTCAGGCCAGCGCCCAGTTCCGAGTCCGGCAGAAACAGGTTCCACAGGCCTTCGGCCTTGGCCTTGATTTTCAGCTCTTCCATGATCGCCGTCGGCTGCCAACGGTCACCCTGGTTGACCTGCTGCTCGAACACGGCTTCAGCGGGATAGACGTGGGTTTCCATAAACGCGGTGACGCGTTCACGCAGGTCCTGAACTTTCGGGGAGTAGGCGAAATCCATGATGGGCTACCTTCTTGGGGTGTCTGGTGAAGTTTTTTTCGATGTGGTGAGGATGCTAGATCAGGGGTTTGGATTTATCTAACCTATTTTCGTCGTGTATAAACATTCATCACCGATATATGATTCACTAATGCGGACAACCCTCGGAGCGCGCTTGGAATGAATCTCAACAAGGTCGACCTGAACCTCTTCAT
>CAMPJN010000209.1 GCA_946886875.1 uncultured Pseudomonas sp. | reverse complement strand
TCCATATAGGTCTCTTCCGTGGTGCTGGCGTCGCGAATCTTCGACAGTTGCAGCACTTCGCCTTCGGCGATCACCCGGGTGGCCTTGGAGAGGATCTTCATCACTGGCATGGAGCCGAGTTCGACCATCATTTCGAACGAGCGCGAATAGAGGAAGTCGCCGACCAGCACGCTGGGCGCATTGCCCCACTGGGCGTTGGCGGTGCTGCGGCCGCGGCGCATATCGGACATGTCGACCACGTCGTCATGCAGCAGGGTCGCGGTGTGCAGAAATTCGATGGTGGCAGCGAGCAGGCGCAGATCGTCGCCGGAGAGGCCCAGGGCTTTGCCGCTGAGCAGTACCAGCAGCGGTCGCAGGCGTTTGCCGCCGGCGGAAATGATGTAGTCGCCGATCTTCTCTACCAGCGGTACGCGCGAAACCAGCTGGGCGCGGATGATGCCGTCGACAGCGGTAAAATCATCCGCCACCACGCGATAGAAAGCCTGGGGTTGCATCGCTTGCACCTGCTTTTCATGGGTTGCGCGGCATGCTATGGGGCAGGGTAGGGGCTGTCAAGGCAAGTGCTTGGCGGTTATCGGGCATGGCAGTCGATTGTGATTTTCCACCTGGCACGGCGAGCGGTCGCAGCATTCGGGGCTTTCGGCGCGCCAGCTAGCTGTCTTCGTGGGGTTCTGGCCAGTCGTCTCGCGCCCGGCAAGTGTCTGGGTCTTGCGTCGCGTGGGTCGCTTGCGTACAATCGCGCACCCTGAACTTCCCCCCTGGGTATTTCCCTGCCTTACGCAATTGCAAGGGTGTCCTTCCGGCCCCAAGCAGCCATGCCAGCCGACACTTATTCCTATAAAGCGCTGGGTGAGCAGGATTAACGGAGATTTACCATGTACGCAGTAATTGTTACTGGTGGCAAGCAATACAAAGTCACCGAAGGCGAATTCCTCAAGGTCGAAAAACTCGAAATCGCCACTGGCGAAGCCGTGACTTTCGACCGCGTGCTGTTGATCGGCAACGGCGACGATGTGACCATCGGCGCACCTGTTGTTGATGGCGCTAAAGTAGTGGCCGAGGTTATTGCTCAAGGCCGTCACGATAAAGTCACCATCATCAAGTTCCGTCGTCGTAAGCACCACATGAAGCGTCAGGGCCACCGTCAGTGGTACACCGAGATCAAAATCACCGGTATTCAGGCCTGATTCGTTTCGGTCTGATCCCTTAATAGGAGTATTGAACTCATGGCACACAAAAAAGCTGGCGGTTCTACCCGCAACGGTCGCGACTCAGAAGCCAAACGCCTTGGCGTGAAGATGTATGGCGGCCAGGCTATCAAAGCAGGCAACATCATCGTGCGTCAGCGCGGTACCCAGTTCCACGCCGGTTACGGCGTTGGCATGGGTAAGGATCACACCCTCTTCGCTAAAATCGAAGGCGTGATCAAGTTTGAAGTAAAAGGCGCGTTCAACCGCCGTTACGTGAGCGTCGTTGCGGCTTAATCGCGCGACTGCTGGGAAAGCCCCGTCCATGCGACGGGGCTTTTTTGTTTCTTGGGATTCTTGCCAAATTGTCCTGGGTGTAGCGTTGAGTCCGGCGCAGGTCAATTTTGCAAGAGCCTGGTGTTTTTCGTTATAGATAACCCGCCTTGTTGCGGGAGGCGTACCCATGAAATTCGTCGATGAAGTATCGATATTTGTAAAAGCGGGCGATGGCGGCAATGGCTGCATGAGCTTCCGTCGTGAAAAATTCATCGAAAACGGTGGTCCTAACGGTGGTGATGGTGGTGACGGTGGCTCCGTATATATGGTGGCCGACGAAAACCTCAATACCCTGGTCGACTACCGCTACACGCGACGCTTCGACGCCGAGCGCGGCTCCAATGGTGGCAGTACCGACTGCACTGGGCGCAAGGGTGAGGATCTGGTGTTGCGCGTGCCGGTCGGCACCACGGTGATCGATGCTGGAACCCAGGAAGTGATCGGCGACCTGACCAAGGCCGGTCAGCGTTTGTTGGTGGCTCAAGGCGGCTGGCACGGTCTGGGCAATACCCGCTTCAAGTCCAGCACCAACCGTGCGCCGCGGCAGACTACGCCGGGCAAGCCGGGCGATGCGCGCGATCTCAAGTTGGAGTTGAAGGTGTTGGCCGATGTCGGTCTGCTTGGTTTGCCGAATGCCGGCAAGAGCACCTTTATCCGTTCGGTATCGGCGGCCAAGCCGAAAGTGGCCGATTATCCGTTCACCACCCTGATTCCGAATCTCGGTGTGGTCAGTGTCGATCGCTACAAGAGCTTTGTGATCGCCGATATTCCCGGTCTGATCGAAGGTGCTTCCGATGGCGCGGGCCTGGGCATTCGCTTTCTCAAGCACTTGGCGCGTACCCGTCTGCTGCTGCATCTGGTGGACATGGCTCCGCTGGATCTGACCGATCCGGCCGAGTCCGCCGCTACCATCGTCGCCGAGTTGACCAAGTTCAGCCCTTCGTTGGCCGAGCGCGAGCGCTGGTTGGTATTGAACAAGGCCGACCAGATTCTCGACGAAGAGCAGGAGGCGCGAGTCGCCGAAATCGTCGAGCGTATCGAGTGGACCGGACCGGTCTATGTGATTTCTGCGCTGGCACGCCAGGGCACTGATCAGCTTTGCTATGACATTATGGATTTCCTCGAGGCGCGCGCTGAGCGTATCCAGGAGAACCCGGAATATGCCGCCGAGTTGGCTGAGCTGGATACGCGCATCGAAGACGAAGCGCGTGCTCAGCTGCAGGCGCTGGACGACAAGCGTGCGCTGCGTCGTACCGGAGTCAAGGCGGTCGGCGATGTCGAGGAAGACGACAGCTTCTGGGATGAAGAAGACGACGAGGATGGCCCGGAAATTATTTACGTCCGGGATTAAGCAAGAATTCAACGCCGCTTAATTGCGGCGTTTTTGTAATCACAGTTCGCGGCTGGGGTTGGAAGATCATGCGTGACAAGGTAACCGGCGCGCAGCGCTGGGTAGTGAAGATCGGCAGTGCGTTGCTGACCGCCGATGGTCGTGGTCTGGATCGTGCCGCCATGGCGGTGTGGGTCGGGCAGATGGTGGCGCTGCGCGAGCAGGGTGTCGAGCTGGTGCTGGTGTCCTCCGGTGCGGTGGCGGCGGGCATGAGCAAGCTGGGCTGGGGCGCACGGCCCAGTGCCATGCATGAATTGCAGGCGGCGGCGGCCATCGGCCAGATGGTGTTGATCCAGGCCTGGGAGTCGAGCTTTGCCGAACATGGTCGGCGCACTGCGCAGATTCTGCTGACCCATGACGACCTGTCCGATCGCAAGCGTTACCTTAATGCGCGCAGCACCCTGCGCACTCTGGTCGATCTGGATGTGGTGCCGGTGATCAACGAGAACGACACCGTGGTCACCGACGAGATCCGCTTCGGCGATAACGACACCCTTGCGGCGCTGGTGGCCAATCTGGTCGAGGCCGATCTGTTGGTGATCCTCACTGATCGCGACGGCATGTATAACGCCGATCCGCGGCACAATCCCGATGCCGAGTTGATTTACGAGGCGCGTGCCGATGATCCGGCGCTGGATGCAGTGGCGGGTGGTGTCGGTGGCGCCCTGGGGCGTGGTGGCATGCAGACCAAGCTGCGCGCTGCGCGCCTGGCGGCCCGTTCCGGTGCTCATACAGTCATCGTTGGCGGCGCTATCGAACAGGTGTTGGCGCGGCTCAAGGCTGGCGAGCGTCTGGGTACTTTACTGGCGCCTGAGCGTGGCATGTTGGCGGCGCGCAAGCAGTGGCTGGCTGGGCATTTGCAGACTCGCGGCACTCTGGTGCTGGATGCGGGTGCGGTCAAGGCGTTGGCGAGCGGCACCAGGAGCTTGCTGCCGGTTGGCGTCAAGGCTGTGCAAGGCAGTTTCCGTCGGGGCGAGATGGTCGTCTGCGTCGGTCCCGATGGTTGCGAGATAGCTCGTGGCTTGGCCAACTACAGCGCCCTGGAGGCGCAGAAGATTATCGGCAAGTCGTCGGATGCCATCGAGCAGTTACTCGGCTATGTCGACGAGCCGGAACTGGTGCACCGAGATAATTTGATTCTGGTTTAAGGAAAATCTTATGCGGGTAATAAATGGATTGCTGGGCGCGCTGATGGTATTGCCGCTGCTTGCCTCGGCCGAGAAAATCGGCGAAGTGTCGACGGTGTTCAAGTTTGTCGGGCCGAACGACAAGATAGTCGTCGAGGCTTTCGATGATCCCAAGGTGGCGGGCGTGACCTGCTACCTGTCGCGAGCCAAGACTGGCGGTGTCAAGGGTGGTCTGGGCTTGGCCGAGGATCGCGCCGAAGCCTCGATAGCCTGTCGTCAGGTAGGGGCGATCAGCTTCACCGCCGAGCTCGAGGAGGGTGAAGAAGTATTTCGCGAGCGTACTTCGCTGGTCTTCAAGACCATGCAAGTGGTGCGTTTCTTCGACCGCAAGCGCAATACCCTGATCTATCTGGTGTACAGCGACCGGATCATTGAAGGCAGTCCGCAGAATGCGGTAACCGCGATTCCTATCCTGCCTTGGCCAGAAAAGCCCTAATTTCGTGGGCAATAAAAAACCGACCATCAGGTCGGTTTTTTAACAGCTAACAGCGAGAAGCGGGCAGCTTAGGCGGCTGCAGCTTCGCTGAGGGCTTTGATGTGGCCATTCAGGCGGCTTTTATGACGCGCTGCTTTGTTCTTGTGGATGATACCTTTGTCGGCCATGCGGTCGATTACCGGTACAGCCAGGGTGTAAGCGTTTTTGGCCAGTTCATGGTCCTTGGCGTCGATAGCCTTGACCACGTTCTTGATGTAGGTACGGACCATGGAGCGCAGGCTGGCGTTATGGCTACGACGCTTCTCAGCCTGTTTTGCGCGTTTTTTGGCAGAAGGTGTATTGGCCACCGTCAAGCTCCTCGAAAAAATCTGGGGGGTTACAAACAAATAAGGCCGCGAATCATGCCGATATGAGGGGATGCTGTCAAGCCCGTTGGCTTTTCCCCGTGCTGGCCTGACCAGTGGCAGGCCGCTACACTCGTCGCCTTTGCGCGCCGACGGATTATCCGTGGCGGCGCTTGCTTGCGGAAGCCGGGATATTACATGAATTTGCTCAAGTCGTTGGCCGCCGTTAGCTCCATGACCATGCTTTCGCGTGTGCTGGGCTTCGTGCGCGACACCATTATCGCCCGTACCTTTGGTGCGGGGGTGGCCTCGGACGCCTTCGTGGTGGCGTTCAAGCTGCCTAATCTGTTGCGTCGCATCTTCGCCGAGGGGGCGTTCTCCCAGGCGTTCGTGCCGATACTGGCGGAGTACAAGGCCCAGCAGGGCGAGGAGGCCGCACGGACCTTCGTCGCCTATGTGTCGGGCATGCTGACGCTGGTGTTGGCGCTGGTGACTTTTCTCGGAATATTGGCCGCTCCCTGGATCGTCTGGATATCCGCCCCGGGATTTGCCGATGAGGCTGATCGTTTCGCCCTGACCACCGACCTGCTGCGGGTGACCTTCCCTTATATATTGTTGATTTCCTTATCGTCGCTGGCGGGAGCGGTACTCAATACCTGGAACCGCTTTTCGGTGCCGGCCTTCGTGCCGACCTTGCTCAACGTCAGCATGATCGGCTTCGCCTTGTTCCTGACACCATATTTCGATCCGCCGATCATGGCCCTGGGTTGGGCGGTGTTGGTCGGCGGGCTGCTGCAGTTGGCCTTTCAGCTGCCGCATCTGCGCAAGGTCGGGATGCTCGTGCTGCCGCGTCTTAATCTCAAGGACAGCGGCGTCTGGCGGGTGCTCAAGCAGATGGGGCCGGCGATCTTCGGTGTGTCGGTGAGCCAGATCTCGCTGATCATCAATACCATCTTCGCCTCCTTTCTGGTGGCCGGCTCGGTGTCCTGGATGTACTACGCCGACCGCCTGATGGAATTGCCGGCCGGTGTGCTCGGTGTCGCGCTGGGGACCATTCTGTTACCAACCCTGTCGAAAACCTACGCCAGCGCCGACCGCGACGAGTATTCCAGGTTGCTCGATTGGGGGTTGCGCCTGTGTTTTATCCTGGCGTTGCCCAGCGCCGTAGCCCTGGCGGTGCTCGCCGAGCCGCTGACGGTCTCGTTGTTCCAGTACGGCAAGTTCACCACCAACGATGCCGATATGACTCAGCAGGCGCTGATCGCCTATTCCGTGGGCCTGCTCGGTATCATTTTGGTGAAGATACTCGCGCCCGGTTTCTATGCGCAGCAGAACATCAAGACGCCGGTCAAAATCGCCGTGGTGACCTTGGTTGCCACCCAGTTGATGAACCTGGTGCTGATCCAGCCCCTGGCCCATGCCGGCCTGGCCTTGGCGATAGGCCTGGGCGCCTGCCTCAACGCCGGCCTGCTTTATTGGCAGCTGCGCAAGGCCGACATGTTCCAGCCGCAGCCGGGCTGGGCGCTATTCCTCGGTAAATTGCTGCTCGCAGTATCGGCGATGGCTGCGGTGCTGTTGACGGCCCTGCATTACATGCCGGCTTGGGCCGAAGGCGTCATGCTTTGGCGCTTGCTGCGCCTTGGCGGCCTGGTCGTGGCCGGGTTGCTGAGTTACTTCGGCGTGCTGCTGCTGTTGGGCTTTCGTTTGCGTGATTTTGCCCGCAGGTCGGCGTTTTAGTCGGGCGAATATGGCGCCTGTCGTCGACCGTCCGGTGTGCGTATAATCGGCCACTTTATGAGCAAGAAGCGCGTTATGCAGCTGGTTCGAGGCCTACACAATCTGCGGCCCCAGCATCGGGGCTGTGT
>CAMPJN010000208.1 GCA_946886875.1 uncultured Pseudomonas sp. | reverse complement strand
CTCCAAAAGAGCGCGAAAAACACGGTTTTAACAACTTCACAAGAGTGTGGCGAAATGAACGATCTTGCGGCAGGTGTACACGGCATGACCCCCTCTCCCTCGCCCTTGGGACAGCTCGGCATTCGCTAACCGCGTGCGTCGCTGCGTAGGCCTTCGGCCGTCCTTTGGTGCTGTATTTTCGGAGAAGTAGGAATGGCACAAAACGATTACCAAACAGTAGATGCGGTACTGGTCGGCGCCGGCATCATGAGCGCGACCCTGGCTGTGCTGCTGAAAGAACTCGACCCCGGCATCACCCTGGAAGTCGTGGAGCTCATGGCTTCGGGGGCGATTGAAAGCTCCAACCCCTGGAACAATGCCGGTACCGGCCATGCCGGTCTGTGCGAACTGAACTACACGCCGGAAGCGGCGGATGGCTCGATCGATATTGGCAAGTCGGTGACCATCAACACCCAGTACGAAGAGTCCAAACAGTTCTGGGCCTACCTGCTGAACAAGGGCGCACTCGGCTCGCCGAAAAGCTTTATCAACCCGGTACCGCACCTGAGCTTCGTGCGCGGTCAGGAAGGCATCGACTTCCTGAAAAAGCGCTTTAAAGCCTTGACCCAGCACCACGCCTTCGCCGAGATGGAATACACCGAAGACCGCGCCACTATGGCCGAGTGGATGCCGCTGATGTTGCCGGGGCGCGACCCGAACGAGCCAATTGCCGCCACCCGCGTGGAAGCCGGTACCGATGTCAACTTCGGCACCCTGACCAAACACTTGCTCGACCACCTGAGCAACCAACCCAACGCCCAGGTCAAGTGCAGCCAGAAAGTTACCGGTCTCAAGCGCAACGACCAAGGCTGGCGCGTCAGCATCAAGAACCAGGACGACGGCAGCCATCGCGAGATCCAGGCCAAGTTCGTCTTCCTCGGCGCTGGCGGCGGCGCCCTGCCCTTGCTGCAGCTGTCCGGCATTCCGGAAGGCAAGGGCTTCGGCGGCTTCCCGGTCAGCGGCCAGTGGCTGCGCTGCGACAACCCCGAAGTGGTCAAGCAGCACCAGGCCAAGGTCTACAGTCAGGCCGAAGTGGGTTCGCCGCCAATGTCGGTGCCGCACCTCGATACCCGCGTGGTAGACGGCAAGACCTCGTTGCTGTTCGGCCCTTACGCCGGATTCTCGACCAAGTTCCTGCGTCATGGTTCGCTGCTCGATCTGCCGCTGTCGATCCGCCCGAACAATATCGGCCCGATGCTCGCCGTGGCGCGCGACAACTTCGACCTGACCCGCTACCTGGTCAAGGAAGTGATGCAGTCCGAGGAAAAACGCCTGCAGACACTGCGCGGTTTCTACCCGCAAGCGAAAGCCGAAGACTGGCGTTTGGAGATGGCCGGTCAGCGCGTGCAGATCATCAAGAAGCACCCCAAGCAGGGTGGCATCCTGCAGTTCGGTACTGAACTGGTCGCGGCCCATGACGGCTCCATCGCGGCTCTGCTCGGCGCCTCGCCGGGCGCCTCGGTCACGGTGTCGATCATGCTCGAGCTGATCCATCGCTGCTTCCCCGAGCAGGCCAAGTCCGAGCAATGGACGCGCAAGCTCAATGAAATCTTCCCGGCCATGAGCGCGGTGCTCGCCAGCGATGCCGAGCGTTACCGTGAAGTGCAAGCGCGCTCCAACGCCTTGCTGCAACTGGATCAACCTGTACCTGTGCCGGTTTAACCGGAAGCAATAAAAAACCGCCGTTCACATAACCTGTGAACGGCGGTTTTTTTATGCTTGGCTTCTTACAACTGTAGAACAGCTACCTATAGCTCAGGCCGAAGTCGGTATGGGATGAAAGCTGAAATAGTGACGCAGCGCTTCGACCATCTCGAGATATTCGGCGGGCGGATGCTCCAGGGAGAAACCTGAATCGTAACTGCCGGGCGTCACGTCTTCATGACTCCACTGGCAGCACGCGGTGAAATCGATGAACCGCGGGGCACCCGGCCCCGGTATTTTCAGGCGCATATCGAAATCTGCATTTACCAGCATCGGAAACTGGCTGATCAGCAGTAAACCATCGAGCGAGACATTACCGATGTAACCCACCGGCTTGTCGGTAATGCGATTAAATACCTTCAGGTAGTAAGGTAATTGGTGGCGTTGGATTCGACGCTGAATTGGCATGATGGCAAATCGCTACAAATGACTTCAGAGTATGGCCCCACTAACACGCTTAAAACCAGCCTCAATCGCAACGTTCGGACATTCGGTCGCGCAGCTGGCGGCGAGCGGCATCGAGTTGCGCATCGCTGTAATAGGTGCGCTCGCCATTGGCTTCGGTTTCATAATAGCGCCACCCTTCAGGGATGCCAGCCAATTGCCTGCGCAATTCGCTACATTCTTTTACGCGCTGGGCTTTACGCTCGGACGCCGCGGCTGAGGCTTGCGCCTGCTCCTGACGGCGCGCCTCGAAAAACCGTGTAGCGCGCTCCTGGCTCTCGATGGTTGCAGCATCGCGCTCCACCACCTGAGGCTTGACCTCGATTTGCTCGGCACCCGGCGCCGGGCGCTGGTCGAAATGCACCTGGCCATTGGCATCGACCCAACGATAAATCTCCGCCACGGCCAACCCTGGCAATAGCAGCAGACACAACAATGCGCGCATGGCATTCCTCCGTGATTTAGGCGATTAGCTTACCTCGTCAGCCCTGCCCCTCCAGCATCCGATGATCAATGGTTCAATTCTTCGGTGCCGCGACTTCGCCTTTACCGACCACCACGGCGTCCTGGTGCCCCAATTGGTGCAGGGTTTCCAGACGTGCCCGCGCCCGGTAGGCATATTCGCTGTTCGGGTAACGGCCAATGATAAACCTGTAGGTCTGCACGGCATCGAGAAACAGACTCTGGCGCTCCAGACATTGGCCGCGCAGCAGGGAAATTTCCGGCTGTATGTAGTTGCGCGAGCGGCTGCTGCGCTCGGCCTTCGACAAGTCCAGCATGGCCGCTTCGCAATCGCCCTGATCATAGGAGCGGTAGGCACTGTCCAAGTGACGATCAAGGCTATAGCGACTGCAGCCAACGGCGCCAAGCGCCAGGAGTACGATCAACAGGGTTTTCATGGGTTTCTCCTCCGATGGCAGTGTATCGACCTGGCAGCAGCATTCTATAGGGCCATCTCGGCAGCCAGCTGAGCGATTCAAGCCACTGCGCGGCAGCTCTGCTATCGGTCGCCGTCTAAGCTGATACAGATCAAGTCCGCATGGGGGCCTTTGCGCTGCAATGCAGAGGCCATTCGATCAACCCTTCACTGCGAGGTCAGGGCCATGAAACTGCAAACGATTCTGGTAGTCATCGATTCCCAGCGCCCCAATCAGCCGGCGCTCGAGCGTGCAGTCTGGCTGGCGCGCAAGAATCAGGCGCAGCTCCATCTGCTGCTGGTCGAATATCACGGGGCACTGGATACCAGCCCACTATTCGATAGTGCGCTGCAGGCCAAAGGGCGCGCCGCGGCGCTCGAACAGGCGGGCACCTGGCTCGAGGAACTGGTAGCACCGTTGCGCGCCGAGAGGCTGGATCTGCACCTGGACGTGCGCTGGGGCAAGCCGCTGCACAAAGTGGTACTGGGCAAAATCAGCGAGCTGCAGCCCGACCTGCTGCTCAAATCTGCCGCCCATGACAGCCTGTTGCGGCGCCTGCTACTGACCAACAGCTGTTGGCAACTGATTCGCCATTGCCCGGTTCCGCTTTGGCTGGTGCACCACGGAGCCTGGCAAGGTCGCCGGCTGTGCGCCGCCCTCGATCCGCTGCACAGCGCCGACAAGCCCGCCGCACTGGATCACAGATTGATTCGCGCGGCACGCGAACTGAGCGAGCAACTCGGCCTGGAGGCGCATTACCTGCACAGCTATGCGCCCTTGCCGCGCACCCTGGTATTCGATGCCGAACTGGTTGGCGACTACGACAGCTATGTCGAACGCAGCGCCAAACAGCACCGTGCGGCCTTCGAGGAGTTGATCGGTCAATACCCCATCGCCCAGCCCGATACCCATCTGATCGAAGGCTTCGCCGAAGAGGTGATGCCGCGTTTCGTTCGCGAGCAGAACGTCGACCTGCTGCTGATGGGCGCCGTCGCCCGCGGCCAGTTGGATACCGCGCTGATCGGGCATACCGCCGAGCGGGTGCTGGACGCCGTGGAGTGCGATTTGCTGGTTCTCAGACCCGAGGAAAAAAGTAGTGACGCGTAAAAATGACTACAGGGTTACAGCGTAGTAGCCTCGCGTTCTGCTTGATCTCAGGAGCCTGTGCATGACCATCCGCCGCACCAAAATCGTCGCCACCCTCGGCCCTTCCAGCAACTCGCCCGAAGTCCTCGAACAACTGATTCTCGCCGGCCTGGATGTGGCCCGCCTGAACTTCTCCCACGGTTCGCCGGACGAGCACAAAGCCCGCGCCAAGCTGGTGCGCGACCTCGCCGCCAAGCACGGCCGCCACGTCGCCCTGCTCGGCGACCTGCAAGGGCCGAAGATCCGCATCGCCAAATTCGCCAACAAGCGCATCGAACTGAAAATCGGTGACCGCTTCGTGTTTTCCACCAGCCATCCTTTGACCGAAGGCACCCAGGAAATCGTCGGCATCGACTACCCGGATCTGGTCAAGGACTGCGGTGTCGGCGACGAGTTGCTGCTCGACGATGGCCGTGTGGTCATGCGCGTGGAATCAGCCACCGGCGACGCCCTGCATTGCGTGGTGACCATTGGCGGCCCGCTGTCCGACCATAAAGGCATCAACCGCCGCGGCGGCGGTCTGACCGCGCCGGCGCTGACCGAAAAAGACAAAGCCGACATCAAGCTGGCCGCCGAAATGGAGCTGGATTACCTGGCGGTGTCCTTCCCCCGCGATGCTTCGGATATGGAATACGCGCGCAAGCTGCGCGACGAGTCCGGCGGCACCGCCTGGCTGGTGGCGAAGATCGAACGCGCCGAAGCGGTGGCCGACGACGAAACCCTCGACGGTCTGATCCGCGCCAGCGACGCGGTCATGGTCGCCCGTGGCGACCTCGGCGTGGAAATCGGCGATGCCGAGCTGTGCGGTATTCAGAAAAAAATCATTCTGCATGCCCGTCGCCATAACAAGGCGGTGATCACGGCGACCCAGATGATGGAGTCGATGATCCAGAACCCGATGCCGACCCGCGCCGAAGTTTCGGATGTGGCCAACGCCGTACTCGACTACACCGACGCGGTGATGCTCTCGGCGGAAAGCGCCGCCGGTGCCTACCCGCTGGAAGCAGTGCAGGCCATGGCGCGGATCTGCCTGGGTGCGGAAAAACACCCGACCAGCAAGAAGTCCAGCCATCGCATGGGCACCGAGTTCGAGCGTTGCGACGAAAGCATCGCCCTGGCGGCCATGTACACGGCCAACCACTTCCCGGGCGTCAAAGCCATCATCGCCCTGACCGAAAGCGGCTATACGCCCTTGATCATGTCGCGCATTCGTTCTTCGGTGCCGATCTTCGCCTTCTCCCCGCACCGCGAAACCCAGGCCCGCGCGGCCATGTTCCGCGGCGTCTACACAGTGCCGTTCGACCCGGCAGCCCTGCAACCCGGCGAAGTCAGCCAGGCGGCGGTGGACGAGCTGATCAAGCGCGGCGTAGTGCAGACCGGAGACTGGGTGATCCTGACCAAGGGCGACAGCTACCACACCATCGGCGGCACCAACACCATGAAGCTGCTACATGTCGGTGAAGCCCTGGTGTAAACCGCGACGTAATACAAAAAGGCCGCTCAATCGAGCGGCCTTTTGTTATCCGTAGGGTGCGCTATGTGTTCAGCCTTGTTCACTGCTCATACCCTGATGGTGGACAAACCTTCGGCATGTCCGCCCTACAAGACCGTGGGCCTCGCAGATATCCATAAAGTCTACAACTCCCCGCGCAACGCCTTCTCGAACAACCGGCTGTACTGTGCCGCACTGAAGGCAATCGGATTGGTGCCGGCGGAGGGGTCGACTTCGGCCATCTGTCCGACCTGTTCGATGCGTTTGTCGTCGATGCCGATCTCGCTGAGGCTATGGGGAATGCCGACCTCGTTGCGCAGGTGCAGTACCCAGTCGAGCACGCCGATAAAGCCGGGCTTGGCCAGGTTCAGGTAGCGCGCCATCTTTTCCATCTGCGGTTCGATGCTGGCGCGGTTGGCCACCAGCACGAACGGCATCAGCACCGCGTTGAGCAAACCATGATGGGCGTCGTAAAGCGCGCCGAGCGGATGGGCCAGGGCATGCATGGCGCCCAGGCCGCGCTGAAACGCGGTGGCGCCCATGCTCGACGCCACCAGCATCTGCAAGCGCGCCTCGACATCCGCGCCATGGCTGACCGCCCGCGGCAGGTAGTGCTGCACCAGGCGCATGCCCTCCAGGGCGATGCCTTCGGCCATCGGGTGGAACAGCGGCGAACAATAGGCTTCGAGGTTATGCGACAGCGCATCCATGCCGGTGGCGGCGGTGATCTTGGGCGGCAGGCCGAGGCACAGTTCGGGGTCGAGAATTACCAGCGCCGGGAGCATTCTGGCGTGGAAGATGATGCGTTTGATATGCGCCTCGTCGTCGGTGATCACCGAGGCGCGGCCGACTTCCGAGCCGGTGCCGGCGGTGGTCGGCACCGCCACTACCGGCGCCATGCCAGCGACGTTGACGCGGTTGCAGTTGTCGCCGATATCCTCGAAATCCCACAGCGGCCGATCCTGGCCGACCATCAGGGCGATGGCCTTGCCGGCATCCAGCGCCGAGCCGCCGCCGAAGGCGAT
>CAMPJN010000207.1 GCA_946886875.1 uncultured Pseudomonas sp. | reverse complement strand
GTTGTCCGCGGCTGCGAGCCGACGAGCCTCGGCTTGCTCCGGGTCGCGCATCCACAACATCACGTGCTGACCGTTTTCCGCCAACAAATTGGCAATCGCCGTACCGAAGCTGCCGCCGCCTAACACGGCTATGGGTTGCTGCTCAGTCATAAGGATTCCGTAGTGGGCCATGCAGCATGGCAGTCGAGGGCCATTATACGGGGCAAGGCTTCAGCGACCAGCTTTTCGCTGGCCTTCACCCAGCGAACGGGCAACTTCATGGCAGGCCTGCATAGCCGTGCGCCTTTCCGTGAATACTTTCCGTTAATATGCAGCACTTTCAACGCGAACAAGGCTGTTGCGTGGCTACCAACACCCGAATCCCCCTTGCCCTGAGCGTCTTGACCCTAGTGGTCGGCACCCGCGTGCACGCCGATGATTTATTCGGCATCGAACAACCGCTGCCGCAGGTCTTGACCGCCACCCGCCTGAAGCAAGCGCCGGCGGCCGTACCCGGTAGCATGACAGTGCTCGACAGCGCCCTGATCAGGGCCAGTGGCGCACGCGATATCGTCGAACTGCTGCGCCTGGTGCCCGGCATGATGATCGGCTACAGCAACGGCAACCAGGCGACCGTCAATTACCATGGCAGCAATGTCACCGAAGCGCGACGCCTGCAAGTGCTGGTCGATGGCCGTTCGGTCTACCGCCCAGGGCTGGCGACCGTCGATTGGAGCGACATCCCGGTCGCTATAGAAGACATCGAGCGCATCGAAGTGTTTCGTGGGCCGAATACCGTCAGCTACGGCGCCAACGCCCTGATGGGGGTGATCAGCATCACCACCCGCGCGCCCCTCGACAGCCAGGGCACCCGCCTGAAAACCACCCAGGGTGAGAACGGCATCCAGGACTGGTACGCCAGCCATGGCTCCAGCTGGGCTGATGGCGCGCTGCGCCTTTCGCTGTCAGGCCAGCAGGATGACGGTTTCGATCACGACGAGTTCGGCCGCGACTACCGGGACAGCCGCCGGCTCAATCGCCTCAACCTCTCGGTCAGCCAGCAACTCGACAGCCGGCAGAGCCTGGAATGGCAATTGGCGCTCAAGGAAGGCAGCAATCAAAGGCGTTACGAGTACCAGCCCCTATTCGGCGACTACCCGCCCGGCGATAACGACAGCGACATCGAGGCCCGCGATTATGCCGCAGCCCTGCGCTGGAACATCGATTTCAGCAACCTGCACAGCCTGCAAGTATCGACCTCGCTGCAGCATTGGCAGCGCCTGAGCAGTTGGCGTGCCTGCGATGCGGCCATTGTCGTCAGCCCGCAACTCCATGCGCTATGGCGGCTGAATGCCGCGTTCGCCGAACGTTTTGCCCGCTCGCCCACAGCCGCGGTGATAGCCAGCGGCACGCCCCAGGAACAAGCCCTGGCCACTCAGGTGGCCGGCCAGTTGGCGAGCGGCGGCTTGGATAAGGTCTGCGGCGAGGTCAATCAGGATCTGCGCGAAAACCGTTACGAGCTCGAGCTACAGGACACCCTGAGCCTCAGCGACGATCTGCGCCTGCTCAGCGGCGCCAGCTATCGCCACGACGTCGCCGAATCCGCGACTTTCTTCGGCGGACGGCTGAGCAACGACACTTGGCGTCTGTTCGGTCATCTGGAATGGCAAGCCAGCCAGCACTGGCTGTTGCAAACCGGAGCGATGTACGAGTACGACCGGCGCAGCGGCGACTCGCTGACCCCGCGCGTGGCGGTCAACTACTTGATCACGCCGCGCCATGGTCTGCGCGCGGTGTATTCGGAGGCGGTGCGCTCGCCGGACATGCTGGAAAACGACGCCAATTGGAACTACCGGGTAAGGGATCTCGAGCCGCAACCTTTCGGCCAGCGCGACGCCGCTTATTTCGTTACCACCCCTGGGCCCGGCAACCTGCAGCAGGAACGCATGCGCTCCTGGGAGCTGGGCTATAACGGCCAATCCGACAGTGGCAACCTCAATCTGGATATCAAGTTGTTCGACGAACACATCGACGACATGATCAGCGAGCCGCTACGCAACGGCTCGCCATTGCCCAGCAATAGCAACTGGATGAAATTCCGCGGTGTGGAAACCCAGCTCGACTGGCAACTCAGCCAGGCTGACCGTCTGCGCCTGAGCTATGCCTATGTCGATTTCGTCGCCAGCAGCCGACTCGATCAACGCCTCAGCGCGCGCCACAGCGGCTCCGCCGGTTGGTTGCGCGATTGGGGCCAGGGTTGGTCGAGCGGGCTGTTCTATTACGGCGCCGACCAACTCAACCGCTATCGCTTCGAACGCGTGGATATGCGCGTCGCCAAGCGCTTCGTCGTGGCGGGCGCGGCATTGGAGTTGGCGGCGGTCATGCAGCAACGCCTGGACGACGAGCCCCTGACCTGGCGGGAAAACAATCAGGACGAACGACAACTGCTGTACTTCAGCGCCGAGTTGTCCTTTTAACATGCCTGGTTTGTTCGCCCGAATCAGGTGCCCGCTCGGCACGGCGCTGCGCCCTTGGTTGCTGCTCTGCGGCCTATTGTTCGGGCAGCCGCTATTGGCCGCGGAAATCATTCTCAGCAGCGCCGAGGATAATTCGGCGATACGCGCCTTCACCGCCGACCTGGCCGCGCGCAGACCGCAGGACCAGGTAAGCTTCCGCCCCCTCGCCCAGCTCCCAAGTCCCACTGCCCTGCCCGATGGCACTCGCTTGATCATCTTCGGCGATGAAGCGCTCGAGTGGCGCCTGGGCAGCGACCAGGGACCGCCGACGCTGGTTCTGCGTATCGCCAAGGTGTATGCGCAAAAACGTCTCGGCGACACTCGCCCGCCGCGTTTGAGCCTGCTCTGGAGCGACCCCTCGCCGCAACGCCAGCTAAGCCTGGTGCGTGCCCTTATGCCGCAAGCCAAGCGGATTGGCGTGCTCTACGACGAACACAGCGCCTTCCTCCTCGACGAGTTGCAACGGGCCGCCAGCGCGCTGGACTTACAGGTCGTCAGCCGCGAATGGCCGGACAGGCGCGACAATCGCCCGCTGCTGGATCTACTGCAGCACAGCGACCTGCTGTTCGGGCTGAACGACGATGACCTATTCAATCCGCAAACCGCGAAGAATCTTCTATTAACCAGCTATGGTCAGCAGCGCGCGATAATCGGCCCCAATGCCAGTTTCGTGCGTGCCGGCAGTCTGGCCAGTGTGTACAGCGACCAAATCGATTGGTTGGCCAGCCTCGAACTATGGCTCGACCGGCCGACCAGTGAATGGCCACGCAGCGCCTATCCGGCGCACTTCAAAGTGCTCGGCAATCGCCAAGTCGCGCGCGCTCTGGCTCTTGAGCTGGCCGACGATGCCACCCTGACGCAACGAGTCGCCGAAGGAGATCTCCCATGAAACTGCGTCACGGCTGGGATATCCATACCCGCACGCAACTGATCAGCGTCGGACCGGCACTACTGCTGACCCTGCTGCTGACCGGCTACTTCACCTTCGCCCGGCTTCAGGACCTGCGCCAGGAACTCGATCACACCGGCCAACTGATCGCCAGCCAACTGGCGCCGGCGACCGAATACGGGGTGATTTCCGGCAACCTGGAGGTGCTCGAAGCACTGCTCAGCGCCACCCTGAAAACCCCCGACGTGCGTTTTATCGAGGTGCGCGACCGCGAAGAAAACATCCTGGTGTATGTCGAACAACCGGCGAGCCAGGGCCAGAACAGTCCGCAGGTCGAGGTGTTCCACTCGGCGATTCGTCTGCAGCAAATCGCTTTGAGCCAGGACTTCCTGCAAAACGGCAGCGGTGCGTCACAGCCTCAGGGCAACGACTATCTCGGCCGTGTGGTGGTGGGCATGTCGAACGACGCCTTTAATACCCGACAACAGGAAATCCTTTTCAAAGCGGCGATGCTGGCGCTGTTCGCCCTGTTCCTCACCTTTATCCTCGCGCGGCGTCTGGCCCGGCGCCTGTCGCAACCGCTCAGTGCCATGGGCGAAGCGGTAGCGGCAATCCAGGCCGGCAACTACCGCACCGCCCTGCCCGAGCTCGGCGATAGCGAACTCGGCGCCCTGGCCCGGCACATCAACAACCTGGCCAACGGCCTGGATCGCGCCAGCAACGAACAGCAGCAGGCGATGGCGCTATTGATCAAGGCCCGCGAGGAATCGGAGCAAGCCAACCGCGCCAAGTCCGACTTTCTCGCCATGATGAGCCATGAATTGCGCACCCCAATGAACGGCGTGCTGGGTATGCTGCAACTGCTGGAAACCACCGAACTGACCCGCGAACAGGACGAGTACGCCGCCCTGGCAACCGAATCCACCGAGCACTTGTTGAAAGTCATCAATGACATCCTCGACTTCTCCCGGATCGAACGCGGCGCCCTGGAACTCGAATGCATCACTTTCAATCTACTGGAGCTGTTGCAAAGCTCGATCCAGGTCTTCCAGTACAGCGCCCAGCAGCGCGGACTGGAATTGAACCTGCAGGTGCAGGAGGGGCTCGAACAACTGGAAGTTCAGGGCGACCCGACCCGCATCCGGCAAATACTGGTCAACCTGATCGGCAATGCGTTGAAATTCACCGAGGCAGGCAGTATCCGCGTGGAAACCCATTGGCAACCCCTGGATAAACAAGTGCTGTGGTTCAGTTGTGCGGTGCACGACAGCGGCATCGGCATTTCGCCTGGGCGCCTGGAACACATGTTCGACGCCTTCCAACAGGCCGACACCTCGATTTCCCGGCGTTACGGTGGAACCGGGCTGGGACTGCCGATCGCCCGCACCCTGGCCGAGCGCATGGGCGGCACCCTGAAGGCGCAGAGCCGCGAAGGCCTGGGCTCGACCTTTACCCTGGAAATCCCTCTGCCGTTCTGCCAAGAGCTTCAGCAGCCGAATCACAGCAGCCTGGTCGACGAAAATCAGGGCCAGGGCCAGACGGTCTTGCTGGTCGAGGACAACCCGGTCAACCAGACGGTCATCGAAGCCATGTTGCGCAGCCTCGGTTATCAGGTCAGTCTGGTCGGCGACGGCGCGCAAGCGGTTTACTGCATCGAGCGCCAGTCATTCGCCCTGGTGCTGATGGACTGCCGCTTGCCGATCATGGACGGCTATGAGGCAACCCGGCAGATTCGCCGCTTCAAATCCGCCACCGAGCTGCCGATCATCGCCCTCACCGCCAATGCACTGCAGGGAGACCGTGAAGTCTGTCTGAGCGCGGGAATGAACGATTATTTGGCCAAGCCCTTCAAACGTCTGGATCTGCAGCGGGTACTGCAACGCTGGCTGACACCCAGACCTTCGGCGAGTAGCGAAAATGCTTGATCTGCTTCAGGCTGGCGAATGCACCAGCAACTGCCTGAGCAGCTGCGGCTTGAGCGCCCGGAAGGACAAAATCGGCGCGTACGCCCTGCCCATGGCCGCCCCCAGCAGAGGGTTGACGCGCCCTGCAACACCGCGCGCGGCTTTGCCGCGGCCGGTTGGTGTGACAATGGGCGGCGCCTCGGTGTACAACTGTGCCCCGCACGCTGTGACTTTCATTACAACGCAACAGTCTATGACTAGGCTGCTGGCAGGCGCACCCACGCGCCGCCAGCCAGGACGATTCACCCAGCCTCGGCGGGTGGGGATTATTGAGGAGCTCGCATGACCAAACAAAACGCCTTCACCCAGGAAGACCTGTTGCGCTGCAGTCGCGGCGAGCTGTTCGGCCCAGGTAATGCGCAACTGCCCGCACCGAACATGCTGATGATGGATCGTATTACCCATATCAGCGATGCCGGCGGCAAGTACGGCAAAGGCGAGATCGTCGCTGAGCTCGATATCACTCCGGACCTGTGGTTCTTCGCCTGCCATTTCGAAGGCGATCCGGTGATGCCAGGTTGCTTGGGGCTCGATGCCATGTGGCAATTGGTTGGCTTCTTCCTCGGCTGGCAGGGCAACCCTGGCCGTGGTCGCGCGCTCGGTTCCGGCGAAGTGAAATTCTTCGGCCAGGTACTGCCGACCGCCAAGAAGGTCACCTACAACATTCAGATCAAACGCACCATCACCCGCTCGCTGATCCTGGCCATCGCCGATGGCACCGTGAGCGTCGATGGTCGCGAGATCTACAGCGCCGAAGGCTTGCGCGTCGGCCTGTTCACTTCCACCGATAGCTTCTAAAGGATTCTTCGCATGCGCCGCGTCGTGATTACCGGCTTGGGTATTGTTTCCTGCCTGGGCAATGACAAAGAAACCGTCTCCGCCAACCTTCGCGCTGGCCGTCCCGGTATCCGCTTCAATCCGGAATACGCCGAGATGGGCTTGCGTAGCCAAGTGTCCGGCTCCGTCGACCTCAACCTCGAAGAACTGATCGACCGCAAGGTCTATCGCTTCATGGGCGATGCCGCCGCGTTCGCCTACCTGTCCATGGAACAGGCGATAAAGGACGCAGGCCTCAGCAGCGAGGAGGTCTCCAACCCACGGGTTGGCCTGATTGCAGGTTCCGGCGGTGCTTCCACCTTTAACCAGATGGAAGCCATGGACATCCTGCGCGAGAAAGGCGTCAAGCGCGTCGGCCCCTATCGCGTACCGCGCACCATGGGCAGCACCGTATCGGCCTGCCTGGCTACGCCGTTCAAGATCAAGGGGATCAACTACTCGATCTCCTCGGCATGCGCCACCAGCGCCCACTGCATCGGTGCGGCGATGGAGCAGATCCAGCTGGGCAAGCAGGACATGGTCTTCGCCGGCGGCGGCGAGGAACTGCACTGGACCCAAACCATGCTCTTCGACGCCATGGGCG
>CAMPJN010000206.1 GCA_946886875.1 uncultured Pseudomonas sp. | reverse complement strand
TGGCCGGGAAGATCACGCTGCACAGCTTGGGCGCATCCACCACGTTGACCGGGATACCCAAGGCTTGAGCCTGGGCGGAGATTTGCGCGTTGAGCGGTTCGTCGTCGGTGGCGGCGATGATCAGAACTACGCCCTGCAGATCCTCGGCTTGGTAAGCGCGCAGGAAAAACCCGCCGTCACCAGCCAACTGCTGCAGCTCGGCCCGGACCTCGGGGGCGACGACACGCAGCCGCGCCCCGGCATCGGCGAGCAAACGCGCCTTGCGCAACGCCACTTCGCCGCCGCCGACCACCAGCACCAGGCGATCCTGCAATTTGTGGAACAGGGGTAGGAAGTCCATGGATCAATCTCGCCAGAGGTAAAAAAACGGGGCGGCAATTGCCACCCCGTATTGTGCATTCGAACTGCGTCTTAACCGATTACCTCAATGCCGCCCATATATGGCTTCAGGACTTCAGGTACGCGGATGCTGCCATCGGCCTGCTGGTAGTTTTCCAACACCGCGACCAGGGTGCGGCCCACGGCTAAACCGGAGCCGTTAAGGGTGTGCAGCAATTCGGGCTTGCCGGTTTCCGGGTTGCGGTAACGCGCCTGCATGCGCCGCGCCTGGAAGTCGCCGCAGTTGGAGCAGGAGGAAATTTCCCGGTATTTGTCCTGGCTCGGCACCCAGACTTCCAGATCGTAGGTTTTGGTCGCGCCGAAACCCATGTCTCCGGTGCACAGCGCCAGCACCCGATATGGCAATTCGAGCAGCTGCAAAACCTTCTCGGCATTGCCAGTCAGTTCTTCGAGCGCCTGATAGGAGGTGCTCGGCTCGACGATCTGCACCATCTCGACCTTGTCGAACTGATGCTGGCGGATCATCCCGCGGGTATCGCGGCCGGAAGCGCCGGCCTCGCTACGGAAACACGGGGTATGGGCGACGAACTTCAACGGCAGTTGTTTGGCATCAAGAATCTCGCCGGCGACTATGTTGGTCAGCGAAACTTCCGCAGTTGGGATCAGATACAGATCGGCCTCGTTCTCGCGGCTGATCTTGAACAGATCCTCCTCGAATTTCGGTAGCTGGCCGGTGCCTTGCAGCGCCGGGGCCTGCACCAGATAGGGGGTGTAGGCCTCTTCGTAGCCGTGCTCGCTGGTGTGCAGGTTGATCATGAACTGCGCCAATGCGCGGTGCAGACGGGCTATGGGGCCGCGCAGCAAAGCGAAACGGGCGCCGGACAGCTTGGCCGCCGTTTCGAAATCCAACCAGCCGTGCTGTTCGCCAAGGCTGACGTGATCCTGAATGGTGAAATCGAAAGCCTTGGGCGTACCCCAGCGACGCACCTCGACGTTGCCCTCTTCGTCGGCACCGACGGGCACCGATTCGTGGGGCAGATTGGGAATGCTCAGCAGCAGGCCGTCGAGCTCGAGCTGGATCGCATCCAACTCGCGCTTGCCCTGTTCCAATTCGCTACCCATGCGATCGACATCGGCGAGCATCGGCGCGATATCTTCGCCGCGCTGCTTGGCCTGACCGATGGCCTTGGAGCGGCTGTTGCGCTCGGCCTGCAATTGTTCGGTACGGGTCTGGATGGTCTTGCGCTGGGCCTCAAGCGCTTCGAAGCGCGCCACATCCAGCTGAAAACCGCGGATAGCTAAGCGTTCGGCAACTTCGTGGAGCTGACCACGTACCAATTTGGAGTCGAGCATGTTCAATTCTCAATACAGGTGCAAAAAAATACATGGCCGCAGCCATGTCACGCGATGCCGCGCAGTTTAAGGCGTAAGGCCGCTAGAGCGCCAATCCGCAACCGATGATCGCGCACTCAATGGCACAGTCGCGCCAGGGTCAGGCCCAGCCAGGCGGCCAATACGCCACCGATCACACTGCACAACAGGTAACCCATGGCCTCGGCGATACGGCCGTGCTCAAGCATATTGAGCACTTCCAGGCTGAACGAGGAAAAGGTGGTCAAACCGCCGAGCAGGCCGACCGTCAGGCCGGTGCGCAACTCCAGCGGCAGATCGGTGCGCAACAGGAACAGCCCGGACAATATGCCAATCAACAGGCAACCGAGCATGTTTACGGTCAAGGTCGCCAGGTAGTAATGACGCGGCCAGTGCGCCACCACCCAGGTCGATGCGAAAAACCGCAACACGCAGCCCGCAGCACCACCAGCGGCAACCGCCAGGGCCACCCGAATCATGGTTTTCTCCGCTGCTTGGGGCTGGCTTGGTCCTGGTTCTTCAGGTGCTGCAGCTTGTCGCGAATTTTCAGCTCCAAGCCGCGCGGCACTGGCTGGTAGTACTGGCGTGGCGGCAGCGCCTCGGGAAAATAGTCCTCGCCGGCCGCATAGGCATCCGGCTCGTCATGGGCGTAACGGTATTCGTCGCCGTAACCGAGTTCTTTCATCAATTTGGTCGGGGCATTGCGCAGGTGCAGCGGCACTTCCAAGGAGCCATGTTCGGCGGCATCGCGCATCGCCGCCTTGAAGGCGCTGTACACCGCGTTGCTCTTAGGTGCGCAGGCCAGGTAGACAATCGCCTGAGCCACCGCCAACTCGCCCTCCGGGCTGCCCAGGCGTTCCTGCACATCCCAGGCATTCAGGCACAGGGTTAGCGCCCTGGGGTCGGCGTTGCCGATATCCTCACTGGCCATGCGCACCACCCGGCGCGCCAAGTACAGCGGGTCGCAGCCGCCGTCGAGCATGCGCGCGAACCAGTACAACGCGCCGTCCGGATTGGAACCGCGCACCGACTTGTGCAGCGCGGAAATCTGATCGTAAAAGGCTTCGCCGCCTTTATCGAAACGCCGACGGCTGTCGCCGAGTAGATCGAGCAGCAACTCGCTGCTGATTTCGCTGCCGTCCTCGGCCAGATCCGCGGCGTTCTCCAGAAAGTTCAGCAGACGCCGGCCATCGCCATCGGCGGCGCTCATCAGAATCTTGAAGCTCTCTTCCGGCAGGCTGAGCTTGCGCTCGCCCAAGCCCTTGGGGTCGTTCAGGGCGCGATCGACCAGCTTGCGCAGGGCCGCTTCATCCAGACTTTTCAGGACATAGACGCGGGCTCGGGATAGCAGCGCGTTGTTCAGTTCAAAAGAAGGGTTCTCGGTGGTGGCGCCGATAAAGATCAGGGTGCCGTCTTCCACATAAGGTAGAAAGGCATCCTGCTGCGACTTGTTGAAACGGTGCACTTCATCGACGAACAGAATGGTCTGGCGGCCATATTGCGCGGCATGCTGCTGAGCGACTTCCACCGCCTGGCGGATTTCCTTGACCCCGGAGAGTACCGCGGAAATCGTCTCGAAATGAGCATCGGAAACCTGCGCCAGCAGGCGCGCCAGGGTGGTTTTGCCCACTCCCGGCGGCCCCCAGAAGATCATCGAATGCAGCGCGCCCTGCTCCAGGGCTTCGCGCAGCGGCTTGCCGCGCGCCAACAAATGTTCCTGGCCGACGTACTCGTCCAGGCTGGCCGCGCGTAAGCGTGCGGCAAGCGGCTGGGCGATAGGGGGCTTGCGAAACAGATCCATGGAGTGACGCCCGCCTCTTACTCTTGAATGACGTCGGCGCCTGCTGGAATGTCGAAGCTGAACTGCTTGTCGTCCAGGGGTTCGTTCATCTTGACGTTGAGAAACAGGATATTGGTGCGCTGACCAATGCTGTCGATCAATTGCATGTCGTTCAGCACGCTGTCGCGGAACGACAAGCGCAGGCTGTCGAACAAGCTGTCCTTGGACTTGGGCTTGAGGATGAAATCGATCACATTGCCGCCTTCCTTGTGGCTGATCTCGAAGTTCTCGCTGATCTTCGATACGTCGCCGGAGAGCAGCAGCGCCGGGGTGTGGGTCAGACGCTGATCGAGGGTCTGGATGGTGACCTGTTCGAGGTCCGGATCATACAGCCAGACCTTCTCGCCATTGGACACCAGCAACTGCTCCATTGGCTCGTCGGTGTGCCAGCGGAACAGCCCCGGACGTTTCAGCGCGAGTTGGCCAGCGGTTTCCTGCAGTTGGGTGCCGCCGCCATCCAGGGTCAGTTGAGAAAAGCGCGCGGTAATGGTTTGCGCCTGGTTAAGCAACTGGGTCAATTTCTGCACGGCGACAGTTTCGTCGGCCAGGGCGCACATGCTCGAGAGGCTTACAACCGTTAGCAACAACATGCGAATCAGGCGCATGGGACTCCTTATCCAATTAGGTAATCAATCACGCATGGGGCCGGGCGCGATAACTTCGCGCGAGCCATTGGTATTCATCGACGTCACCACGCCCGCCATCTCCATGGCTTCGATCATGCGCGCGGCGCGGTTGTAACCGATCTTCAACTTACGCTGCACGGCGGAAATAGAGGCGCGGCGGCTTTCCAGAACGAAATTGACCGCCTCATCGTATAGCGGGTCGGATTCGCTGCCCTCACCGCTGCCTTCGCCACCGCCGCCATCGAAGCCGCTGCCGGCTTCTTCGACGCCGGCGAGGATATCCTCGATGTAATCCGGAGTGCCACGCTGTTTCCAGGCCTCGACCACACGGTGCACTTCCTCGTCGGAGACGAAGGCGCCATGCACGCGAATCGGCAAGCTGGTGCCCGGCGGCATATAGAGCATGTCGCCATGCCCCAGCAATTGTTCTGCACCGCCCTGGTCGAGGATGGTCCGCGAGTCGATCTTGCTCGATACCTGGAAGGCCATGCGCGTGGGGATATTGGCCTTGATCAGGCCGGTGATCACATCCACCGAAGGGCGCTGGGTCGCGAGAATCAAGTGAATCCCCGCGGCACGGGCTTTCTGGGCGATACGGGCGATCAGTTCTTCGACCTTCTTGCCGACGATCATCATCATGTCGGCGAATTCGTCGACCACCACCACGATGGTCGGCAGGGTTTTCAGCAACGGCGCCTCGTCATGCATGCTGTCGCGTTTGTACAACGGGTCGCTCAACGGCTCGCCCGCCTCTTCGGCGTCCTTGACCTTGCGGTTGAAGCCGGCCAGGTTGCGCACGCCCATCTTCGACATCAGCTTGTAGCGCCGCTCCATCTCCGCCACGCTCCAGCGCAGGGCGTTGGCGGCCTCTTTCATATCGGTGACCACCGGGCAGAGCAGATGCGGGATGCCCTCGTAGATCGACAGTTCGAGCATCTTCGGGTCGATCATGATCAAGCGCGCCTCTTCCGGCGTGGACTTGAACAGGATCGACAGAATCATCGCGTTGACCCCCACCGATTTACCCGAGCCGGTGGTACCGGCCACCAGCAGGTGGGGCATGCGCGCCAGGTCGGTGATCACCGGTTTGCCGCCGATATCGTGACCCAGAGCCAGGGTTACCGGCGATTTGGCGTCATCGTATTCGGTCGACGACAACACTTCGGAGAAACGCACGATCTGCCGGTCTTCGTTGGGAATCTCGATGCCAACAGTAGTTTTGCCCGGAATTACCTCGACGACGCGCACACTGATCACCGCCAGCGAACGCGCCAGATCCTTGGCTAGATTGGAGATACGGCTGACCTTGACCCCGGCCGCAGGCTGGATTTCGAAACGGGTGATAACCGGGCCCGGATGCACGGACTCGACTATGACCTCGACGCCGAACTCTTTGAGCTTGATCTCCAGCAGCCGCGACATGGCCTCCAAAGATTCCGGCGAGTATTTCTTCTGCACCTTCTCCGCAACGTCGAGCAGGGAGATAGGCGGCAGACTGCCGGCCAGGGCGCTGTCTTCGAACAGGTTCACCTGCTTTTCCTTCAGCACCCGCTTGCTCTGCTCCGGCGCCTTGGGCGCTGCCGGCGGGGTAATGACCGGGGCCGGACGATTCGCTCGCTCGCCCATGTGTTTGTTCAGGGACTCTTCGCGCTCGATCAGGCGCGCCTTGACCTTGGCCTGCTCGCGACGGTCGAGCACGATCGGCGCCGACACCTCGGTCACCCGCTCGTCGACTTCGCGCAACTGCGCGACCAACTGCTTACGCTCGGCTCGAGCATTCCACCAGCGGTTGACCAGACTCTGCACCAGTTCGATCAGATCCAGAGTGATCTTGCCGGTCAGGTCCATCACCTTAAACCAGGACAGGTCACTGAACACCGTCAGGCCGAACAGGAACAAGGCGATAAACAGTAAGGTGCTGCCCTGCACGTTGAGGGTGTTTACCGCCAGCATGCCGAGACTTTCGCCGAGGGCGCCACCGGCCGACGCCGGCATATCGGCGCCCGCGTGGAAATGGATATAAGCCAGGGTCGCGCCGGACAGCACCAGAAACACCAGACCGATCAAGCGCCAGGAGAACAACCAACCGCTCCAGTGCCAGGGCTGATGACGCGCGCGAAACACTTGCCACGCCTTGATCCCGAGCAATAACGGGAACAGATAGGCGAAGTAACCTAGCGCCATGAACAGCACGTCGGCGAACCAGGCTCCGGCGCGCCCGGCAGCGTTCTGTACCTGCTCGACATTGCTGGTATGGGTCCAGCCTGGGTCGGCCGGATCGTATGTCAGTAATGCCATCCACAGGTACAGACAGAGCGCACCGAGGGCGATGAGTGCGCCCTCCTTGAGCCGGTATGGCAATTGCTGACGCCATATGGGCGCCTGGGCAGTAGAGCTAGAATTCTTCAAAACGCATCGGTTCCTGCGTCGGCGTCATGCCGAGTGGTCGATTTAACAACGGAAAGAGGACCTATTGTACGGCTTAAGCCCAATGGCTGGCGTGCAAGCAGCGCACAAGCCGCGGACCAAGGCTCTGGCCTCGGCTCCCGCTCGCCACCTGCTTCGGTGTAGCATATCGGCCAACATCTTCCGTGCGGCTCAATTTGAGCAT
>CAMPJN010000205.1 GCA_946886875.1 uncultured Pseudomonas sp. | reverse complement strand
TCAGGCGGCGGATGATCCGCGAGAAGGTCTCCGGCTGGATCGACAGGTGCCCGGCTATCAACTGCTTGGCCATCGGCAGTTCAAAGCTGTTGTTGCCGTCCGACAGGCGCGCGAGCTGGGTGATCAGGTAGCGCACCACGCGGTGGGTGGCGTTCTTCAGCGACAGGGTTTCAATCTCGTTGACCCGTTGATGCAGGCGCACGCAGAGCTTGCCGAGCAGGGCGAAGGTCAGCCGGCTGTTGCTTTGCAACAGGCGCATATAGGTGCTGTTGGCGATGCGGTACAGCTGGGTCGGGCATAGCGCCTCGGCCGAGGCCACGTAGTTGGGCGTGTCCATCAGCATCATGGCTTCGGCGAAGGTCTGCCGATTGCCGATGACCTCGAAGACCTTCTCCTGACCATCCGGGGTCAGGCGATAGATCTTCACCGCCCCGGATATCACGAAGTAGAACGCCTGCGCAGGTTCGCCCTGACGGAACAGCGGCTCGCCCTTGTCGATGCTGAGCAGCTGGCTGGTGCTCATAAGCTCGTCCATCTGCTCTTCGTTCAACGGCTCGAACAGGTGATGGCTGCGAAGAATCTGGTGGTGTACGCGGTGAAGCACCATATAGAGGCATCCTGAGTAAATGAGAGGGCGGCTTAGAGAGCCTGCTGTGCGGTGCTATCGGGGTAGCCGGTGCTGACGGTGCTAAGGGCGAAGCCGCTGGCAAGCCCCAGCGTCGAAGTCAGGACGAGAAACCAGAGCAGCGGTTGGATGATTTTTTTCATGGTTGGCTTCCTGAGTTGAAGTCTACGGGATTCAGTGCGGAGTGATTGGACCTGGGCGCGAACAGCAGGTTGTTTTCCAGGTGCATGTGCTGCATCAGGTCGCGGCGCAGTTCCCAGAGCCCCAGGTAAAGCGCGATCCAGGTATTGCAGGCCCGAGCGGGCGCATTGAAGTCGTTGCTCAAACGCGCCAGGCCCTGCAACGCCGTCGCGTACTCCTGGTGTTCGATACGCATTGCGGTGATTGGCACAGAGCCTGGTTTTTCGCTGAGCAGTAGCGGTAACAACTGCTTTTCTTGCAGCAGGTGCTGCTGCAGATCCTGCTGCAGGTTCCACAGTTGCAGGGCCAGGCCATGGGGGCATTCGGGCCAGTCGGCATAGCTGTGTTCGATGCGGCAGGCCTGGTCGATCAGTTGCGGCAGTAGCTGCAGATGGCGCCTATGCAAGTGTCCGAGAATGCGCTCGATCAGCTCGCCTGGTGCCTGGTAGCGCCAAGCCGGTTCGCTCGCAGGCCGAGCGCTGGCCTGTTCGATCTGCGCCGCAATAAACGCGCCATCGAGGCCGCGAAGTCTTGCCTCGTCACCCAGGCGGCGATGACCGTTGCAGGAAAAATCGAGGTTGTACCTGGCCAATATATCGGCGGCGCCTTGCAGGGAACTGGCAAGGTCGGCGAGGGTGAGATCGATCAGGGCTGAGGGCATAGGGCTTACTCGAGAGTGAGTGCACTCTATGTTCAGCAAGGCTTATGCCAGTATCAAGCTACTGATTTATAAGGATTTATGAATTTTATGGTTATAAATACCCACCCCTGAAGAGGGTTTTAATGACCATTGAGGGTGATTATTACCGCGCCATCGATACTGTTGGACATTCGCTGCTGACGGACTGGCCGAGGTCGCTGGCGATGATCGCGCGCATGTCGCCGAATAGCGCCTCTGCTTCTTCCGCGCTGCAATCCTGGCGGTAGCGTTTGCGAAGGCCATAGCTGCTGAGGGTGATATGCCGCTCGGCTTCGACGCCGTGCTGGGCCAGGCAGGCCTTGACGCAATGCAGCGGGCAGCCGTCGATGGCGAGAATCGGCCGCCCGGACTTGGCCTTGTTCACCAGCGCCGCCACATGGCCACCGACCCCGGCGATGCATGACATCTCCGCCAGACCGGCACGGTCAAGACGCACCGCCAGGGTATTGGCCAGCTGCGCCAGGTTGGAACAGCCCGAGCAAGCGTATACGAGGGGTTGGGTTGGCGCGGACATGGCGCGTGCTCCCTGAGACATCAAGACGGCTCTAGAGTATGGCGGCGGCTCAGTAGCCGGCGTTGATCAAAATCAAGATGCGCCGAACGGCTTTCTGGGGGCGAGGGGAGCAAGGCAACTCAATTCCAGCCCCAGAACTGCAGCCACCAGCCATAACCGACCCCGGCCGAGCCCAGTGCCAGGCAGCAGAACGCCGCGAGGCGATTCAATCCGCGGGCGCCGTGCCGGCCCAGTACCTGCCAGCCCAACCACAGGCTCCAGATTATGGCCGCCGCGAGCAGCCCGGCGCGGGCCGGTTGCACCCAGGCCAGGGCCAGGCCCTCGTAACGCAGCAGCTTGACGGTGGTGGCGCTAAGGCCGAGAAACAGCCCGCAGGCGCCGAGCGGAATCAGGCTCAAGGCCAGGTGCTCGAACACATTGCCGGTGCGCGACACCAGCAAGCCCGCGGCCCGCAGCAACAGCCACAGACCGCCGCCGAGCAGCAGCGCGCTGGCCGCCAGGTACAACAGGATCAGCAGGCCGTCGAGCCAGCTGAACAGGTCGTTGGCCTGCGGGTAGTGGGTCAGCAGCCACCAGGGCGCATCGGCTTGCAGCAGCCAGTAGCTGTCGTGCTCGACCAGCCAAGTCGCCGTCGCCTGTTTCAGACTGACGAACCAGGGGCTGACCGTCCATTGAAAGGCGCCCATGGCCAGGCCGATCACGCCGAACAGCAACAGGCTGCTGTCCCAATGGCTGGCGTGCTGGGGGCCGACTATCAGCACCTCGGCGCTCGGCGAGCGTGCGCTCAGCTTCACCGCACCGCGTTGCCCGCTGCAGCGCCCACAGGCGTGACAGTCGGCGGCGCCCTGCATGCGACGGATATCCAGCAATGGCGCGCAGTTAGGCGGCGGTTGGCGCGGCGGCGGATTGTCCAGCCAGCGTTGTTCGTCGACCTTGTAGTGCATCGGCGCCAGGCGGGCGAGCAGGGCGAACACGCCGCTGACCGGGCACAAGTAACGGCACCAGATGCGCTTGCCGCGGCCATAGAGAAAACCCACCAGCATCGCCGCGACGGTCGAGCCGCCGAGAATCAGCAAGGCCGCCTGGGCATAGTCATAGACGCTGATCAGCTGGCCATAAACAGTGGTGAGGATAAATGCCAGAGTCGGCCAGCCACCCCAACGAATCCAGCGCGGCGTACCGCGACCCAGGCCGCGCCAGCTGATCCACTCGCTGAGCGAGCCTTCGGGGCAGAGCAGCCCACACCAGAGCCGGCCGAACAGCACGATCGACAGCAATACGAACGGCCACCAGACGCCCCAGAAAATGAACTGGGCGAGCAGTGTCAGGTTGTCGAGTATGCGTGCCTGGCTGGACGGTAACGGCAGCAGCGCCGGCAGCACCAACAACACAGCATAGAAGGCCACCACTGCCCATTGCACCGCGCGAATCAGCCACGCGTGCCGGCGCAGTGCATCGCCCACCCCGCCGAGCAGGGCGTTCATCTGGCGCATGGCGCCAGGGCGGGCGAGCTGCGCCGCAACCAGAGTGCGACCACAACCCAGTAACCAGCCAGCGCAGCGACCGTGGCCAGGGAAGGCATGGCGCGGTAGCCGGCGAAGTTGGCCAGTACCGACCCCAGCCCCGAGGCGTCATCCAGACCGGCGGAGGTGTCCCAGAGCGCATCGCCGAACCAAGCGTAGACCTGCTCGGGCAGTTCCAGGGCCATCAACTGACCGCTGATACGGTCGAGCCCGGCGATCAGCATGGACGCGCCGAGCAACAGCAGCACTATCTCGCTGAACAGAAAGAACTGCCGCCAGGACACCAGCCGGCTGCCAGCCTGCAGCAGCATGAAGGTCACCAGCGCCAGGGCGAAACCAGCCGCGCCGCCGAGAGCGAACTGCCAGAGCGCGACGCCTTGCTTGTGTACGCCCAGGCCATAGAGGAAGACCACGGTCTCGCTGCCTTCGCGGCCTACCGCGAGCATTGCCAGGAGCAGCAGGCCGAGGCCGCCATTACGGTTCAGATGCGCGTCGGCCGCCTGTTGCAGATCGCGCTTGAAGGTGCGGCCGTGGCGACGCATCCAGCCGACCATCTGCAGGATCAGCAAACTGGCCAGCAACACCAAGGCCGCTTGGAACCACTCGCCAGCCGCGCCAGCCAGCCATTCGCCGGCAAACAGGATGGTCAGCCCCAGCGCCGCGGATAACACCAGGCCCAAGGCCACGCCACCCCAGAGGAAAGTCATGGCGCGGCCACGCTCAGCCTGCTGGCTGATCCATGCATGCAGAATGCCGATCACCAGCAATGCCTCTACGCTTTCCCGCCAGACGATAAACAGTGACTGATTCATTCAAGGCTCCCGTTGTAACAGCGTTATTTGGCGACTATGCCGCCCTCGGGCAACTCCAGATGGAACTCGTCGAAGAACGGGTAATGGCCGGGCCGCAGCGGGTGAATCACCACGAACGAGGTGACCCCGGGCGACATCACCTTCTCCACGCGCAAGGGTGTGCTTTCGAATTCCGCTGGGCCTTGCCCCTGGTTATTCAGGACGATCTTGAAGCGTTGGCCTGCCGCCACTTCGAGCTGCGGCGGGGTGAAGTGACCATCGCGGATCACCAGTTCATAGGTCGGCAAGCCGGCCGCGAAACCGCACAAGGGTAGGGCCAGCAACAGCAGAGCGGACAATCGACGAGGCATAGAGAACTCCGAATCGGCGCAGCCTGGCAGGCCGCGCCCGTTGCGATCAGTAACCGCCTTTCTTGCCGATGCCGGCGTAGGTGAATTCGTAGCTGAGGTCGCAGCGTTCGAACCAGGGAGCGACGCCGGTTTCCTTGTCGGTGTGGCGACCGAACATGCCGTGGCCACCTGCCGGCGGCAGGATGCTGTAGGTCAGGTGATATTTGCCTGGGCCCATCAGCTTGATGTTGTCGCCGTAGTGCGGGCCGTCGTTGGCGACCATGGCGTGAAAGTCGCCTTTCAATTCTTCGTCGCTGCCTTCCTTGCGCAGCACGAAGGCGATATTCAGGTAGGGCACGAAGCTGCCTTCCTGGAAACCGTTGGGGTTGTTTTCCAGGGCGCTGATGTCCGCTTCCAGGTGCACATCGGAGTCGACGGCGGGGCGCATCATGCCCGGCGGGTCCATCTCGATCGGTTGCAAGTACACGGCACCGACTTCCAGGCCAGCGCATTGTTGCGGTTCGCCAATCGGGTATTCCTTGGCCTGGGCCAGCGAGCCGCAGAGCAAGACGGCGAGTGAAACTGAGACTTGTGCGCGCATCGAGATTTTCCTCGGAAGGTGAAGTTGATGGACGCAGTCTACGGAGGCGAATGCCAATCAATAATGATTCTCGTCAAGTTTTAGTTTTATAGGCGAATAGTGCCCATTGGTCGTTGCTGCCAGGCGCTGGGGCGACGACTGCCCCGGGTTTGATATGCATCAAGGCATGGAGCTGCAGGCGGGACCATTGTCTGACCAACAGTGGTCTGTTCACTCGGCTCGAACCCTTGCGGTTATTGTCTGAAGCGGCAATACGATCAGCAGTGAAAAATGCGCAAGAACAAGCTGGGCCAAGTGCGAGTCATACCTGTTGCGCCACTTGCGGAGATCAACCAGATGAGCGAACAACCTCCCCTCGAGGTCCCAATCCGCGACCGGATAGCCGCCGGACGTGCCCTTGTGCCTTTGTTATCGGCCTATCGCGGGCAGGCGGACGCAATCGTCCTGGCGCTGCCGCGCGGCGGGGTGCCGGTGGCCTATGAAATAGCCGTGGCGCTGGACCTGCGTCTGGATTTGCTGCTGGTGCGCAAGCTAGGCGTTCCCGGCCACGAGGAATACGCCATGGGCGCCATCGCCAGTGGCGGGGTACGCGTACTGAATGGCGAAGTCTTGCAGATGCTCGACCTTAGATCGGAAACCATCGAGGCGGCGGTGGCCCGCGAAACCCGCGAACTGCAGCGGCGCGATCACACCTACCGCGGTGACCGTGCCGCGCCGATTTTGCGTGGCCAGCAGGTGATTCTGGTCGACGACGGCCTGGCCACTGGCGCGACCATGCGTGCCGCGGTGCAGGCGGCACGTCAGCAAGAGCCGCTCTCGGTGACTGTCGCGGTGCCGGTCGGGGCCGCGGACAGCCTGCAACTGCTGCAAGCTGAAGCAGACGAGGTGATCTGCCCAGTGATACCGGAAGCGCTGATGTCGATCGGTAGCTGGTACCTGGACTTTTCCCAAACCTCGGACCGCCAGGTGCTTGATCTGCTGCAACGAGCCTGGCAGCGTCCGTGCGAGCGTCGACAGTGATGAAGACCGCAGCGATTAGCGTTGCGCAAGACCTGCAAGTGGTGCTGGACGATCTCCAGTTGCAGGCCGACTTGCTGCTGCCCGATGGTGCAGAGGGCTTGGTGGTATTCGTCCATGGCAGCGGTAGCGGTCGTCTCAGCCCGCGCAACCGACAAGTAGCGAATTACTTCGCCGAGCGTGGCATGGGCGCCTTATTGTTCGACCTGCTCAGCGAAACGGAGCAGCGCCTCGATGCGGTCACTTGCGAGCTGCGCTTCGACATTCATCTGCTGAGCCAACGAATTCTCGGGGTGGTCGATTGGCTGCAGCAGCATCCGCAACTGTCGCGCCTGCACATCGGTTTGTTCGGCGCCAGCACCGGCGCGGCCGCGGCGTTGGTCGCAGCCGCGCAGCGCCCGCAGATCATCCATGCGCTGGTTTCGCGCGGCGGTCGTACCGATCTGGCCGGGCAGGCGGTGGCGCAGGTGAGGGCGCCGACCCTGCAGATC
>CAMPJN010000204.1 GCA_946886875.1 uncultured Pseudomonas sp. | reverse complement strand
ATGTCCTTGAGCAGCACGATCAGCGCATCGATCTGCGCCGGCGAATAGGGTTGCCAGTAGCGGCCCCCCCCGTAACGTCCATCGGCGCCTTCGTAGAAACCCTGGTTGACCAACTCGATGCCGATCGAGGTGCCGTTCAGCCAGGTGCGGCCCTGCCATTGGCTGTCGCCGGCATGCCAGGCGCGGCGGTCTTCATCGACCAGGCGATAGATGGTCGCCGGCGCTTCGCCGATCAGGTAATGGCTGCTCACTTCGCCTTGGCTCAACAGCTGCAGCGAGTGCGCCAGATCCGTGGAGGTGTAGTGCAGGATGATGTACTGCACCCGGCTGTTCTGGCCGATGGCGGTATGGCGGGTATCGATTCGTGGGCCGCTGGCGCAACCGGCGAGCAGAGCGGTGAGTAAAACCAGACAACAAAATCTCATGGGCGAATATGCAACACGCTTTGTAGGTTATCCAACAGCATATCGACGCTGAGCATGATCAACAGCATGCCCATCAACCGTTCCACTGCGGTCAGCCCGCGAGGGCCGAGGAAACGCTGCAGGAATGAAGCCTGCAACAGGATGAAGGCGGTCGCCGCCCAGGCCATGAGCAACGCCAGGTAGAGTTCCCAGAGCGGGCCCTCATGGGTGTTGCGCAAGGTCATCAATACCGCCAGGGCCGAAGGTCCGGCTACGGCGGGCGTTGCCAGGGGCACCAGCATCGGCTCGCCGTCCGGCACATCGCCGAGTACCCCCTGGGGACCGGGAAAGATCAGGCGCATGGCGATCACGAACAGAATGATACCGCCGGCAATCGCGGTTGCCTCGCGTGACAGGCCGAGAACGCTGAGGACTTTGTCGCCAAACGTAAGGAACAGCAGCAACAGCGCCAGGGCCAACAACAATTCGCGGCCCGCCACCCGGAGCCGTCGTTCGGCCGAGACGTTCTTCAGTGCGGCTATATAGATGGCGATATTGCCGAACGGATCGGTGACCAGGAAGATCAAAATAGCGATGCCGAAGATTTCCATGGGCTGCTCCTAGACTAGTCTCAACAGCCTAGCTGTGGTTACTGCCTTTGAGTCGATAGATCGATAACGTTGGTCCGTTGTCCAAGCGCTAACTGGGCACCATTGCTAAGCTAGACTTGTACAAACTTTATTTGTCTGTACATGAGCTGTTGATATTTGGAGTTGATGTTATGCGCTCGCTGCTCTGGTTCAAACAGGATTTGCGTTTGCACGACCACCCCGCGCTGCAAGCCGGGCTCGCCAGCAACTGCCTGCTGCCGGTATTCATCCTCGATCCCGCATTATTGCGGGTGAATGAATTCGGCAGTCGGCGCCTGGGTGTGCATCGGGCACGTTTTCTTCTGGAAAGCCTGGCGGCGCTCGACAGCGCGTTGCGCAAACGCGGTTCTCATTTGCTGATGCTGCCGGGTATGCCGGAGCAGGTGATCGCGCAGCTGGTCGACAAATTCGAGTTGGATCAGGTGCTGACCCTGGAAGAAATCGCCCCGGACGAACGCGCCCAGATTGCCCGCGTGCAGCGTCAGCTCAAGGGCGTACCGCTACTGCAGTACCCGGGTAACGGCTTGCTGCGCAGCGATGAGTTGCCTTGCCCGGTTGAGCAATTGCCCCAGGTATTCAGCCAGTTCAGAGACCAGGTCGAAGCACGTCTGACGGTATTCCAGCCGCATCCTCTGCCGATTCAGGTGCCGCCTGTGCCGGATGGCGCCGAAGCCTTGCAGCAGGAGTTGCCGAGCCTGTCGCAGTTGGGCCTGGGCGAGCCGAGCAGTGTGCCGGCCAGTGCTTTTCCTTTCGCCGGCGGCGAAATGTCGGCGCTGTCGCGCTTGCGCGACTACCTCTGGACCAGCCAGGGCGTGCGCACCTACAAGGAGACCCGCAACGGTTTGATCGGCAGCGAGTACTCCTCGAAGTTCTCGCCCTGGCTGGCCCATGGCTGCCTGTCGGTGCGGCGCATCGCTGCCGAACTGCGGCGTCATGAAGCGCAATACGGGCGCAACGACTCGACCCATGAGCTGTGGTTTGAATTGCTCCGTCGCGATTTTTTCCGCTGGACCTTGCTGCGCCACGGCAGTGCGCTGTTCAAGGCCGATGGCCTGAAGGCCACGCGGGGCAGCCCAACCCAGGTCGATCAGCGTTTCAGCGATTGGTGCCAGGGCAATACCGGCATGCCCATGGTGGACGCCAATATGCGCGAGCTGGCCGCGACCGGTTTCATGTCCAGCCGCGGTCGGCAGATCGTCGCCAGCTACCTGATCCACGACCTGCAACAAGACTGGCGCCATGGCGCCGCCTGGTTCGAGGAGCATCTGCTCGATTACGACCCGGCCAGCAATTGGGGTAACTGGGCCGCCATGGCGGGCATCAACAATGGCGCCAAGCAGCCATTCAATACCCTGCGCCTGGCCCGCGAATGCGATCCGGACGCGGCCTACGTCAGCCTTTGGTTACCTGAGCTGCATGGCGTCGCCAAGCATTTGCGGCACACGCCTTTCCTCCTCGGTGCGCAGTTGCAAGGTATTGGTTATCCGCAGCTCCAACGCATTCCCGAAAGCTGGAAGCCCTACCTGCCGCACGCGGCGTAGCGCGTCGGCAGGTAGCTTTTCCAATAGCCCGTCAACCGCATTCGACGCGGTTGCGCCCCGCATGCTTGGCCCGGTATAGCGCTTTGTCGGCGCGCTCGAATACCTGGTCGCTGAAGTCGCCATCGGCGAAAGCGCTGATGCCCGCCGATAAGGTGATGGTCACCGGCTCGCCCTTGAAATGGAACGGGCAGGCTTCGATGCCGCTGCGCAGGGTTTCCAGCAGTTGCATACCGCCTTCCATGGGCGTGGCGGGGATCAGCAGGACGAACTCCTCGCCGCCGAAACGGGCGATGAAGTCGGTCTCGCGCAGGCGTTTGCGCAGCTCATGGGCGATGATCTTCAGCACCTTGTCGCCAGCCAGGTGGCCATAATTGTCGTTGATCCGTTTGAAGTGATCGATATCCACCACGGCCAGCATCAGCTCGCCGCCGTAGCGCCGCCAGCGTGCCATCTCGAGTTCCAGGCGCTCGTTCCAGCCGGCGCGGTTGGCTAGCCCTGTGAGTGGGTCGAGCAGCGATTTCTGCCGTTGTTCTTCCAGGTGGTCGCGAAAGCCCTTGGCTTCCTGCTCCATGTTTTCCACCCGCTCGACCAGCGCTTGCAGACGGTCGGCGGCCAGGTGATCGCGTTCGTCGCGCTGTTGCTGATAGTGCGCCATGGTGTCGAGCAGGCCGCTCAGGCGGTTTTCCACCAGGTTTTTCAGGCTGTCGAGGTCGACGGCCTGCTGCACGCTGCTGCTCAGGCCGTCGACCTGTTGGCGCAGGTCGCTGTCCAGTTCGCGGGCGGCGTTGACCGAGTCGACGTAGCCCTCATGGGCATCCTTGAGGCTGCCCTGGAAGCTCGACAGGCGCTCGTTGAGTTGCTTGAGGTAACCCTCGAATTCACGTTGGCCGACATCGGCGATCGCCAGCAACAGCACCGCCAGATCATCCAATACCGGCACCAGCTCATAGAGGTTCAGCCCGCCTTCGATGCGCTCGCGCAATTGTTCGGCTTGGCCCTGGTGGCGCTCGGGTACCGGCAATTCGCCGAGCAAGCCGAGCAGGCTGCTTTCGACATGGGCGGCGATGGCGCTGTAACCGGGTTCCGGCGCGGCGGGCAGGGCATAGTCGGGGTCGGCGCCAGGGCGGTGCGGTGCCGGAACCCTGGGCGTGGCGGCTATGACGGCAGGCTCGGGGTGGCTGGTTATCACTGCGGCGGGCTGCGGCGCCATAGCCGTGATGGGCGCGTCGCTTGCGGGCTCGATAGGCGCAGCCTGTGGCGCCGCGGTCGGTGTGGTTGCGGCGGCCGGCTGCGGAGCTGCGGTCGGCGCGCTGGGCGTTACGATTGGTTCGGCTGGTGCTGATGATTCGACGGGCTTGGCTGGCGCCGCAGTGGCTGGGCCGTCGCGGCCGGCAAACAGGCGTTGCAGCAAACCCGGCCGCTCGCTATGGGCCGTTCCCAGGCTGGCCATGGCTTGCTGCTGCAAGTGGCTCAGCTCGGCGAGCAAGGTGGGCAGTTCGCTCAACTGGCCGGCGCGGTCGGCAAGCTGCTTGGCGTAGCTTTTCAGCGGTTTGCGTACTTCGCTGGGCAGTTCCAGCTTGAGCAGCTCGGCAGTCAGCGAGGCCAGCGCGCCTGAGGCCTGCTCGACGCGGCGCTGGCGCTGCACTTCGGAATCGAGGACGGATTTCTCCAGCCGCGGAATCAGCGAGGTGAGGCCAGCGTCCAGATCGTCGTGGCGCAGCACCTCGCGTAAATCCTGCATGCATTTGTCGACCGCCTTGTCCGCGCCTTCGGCGGCCAGGCTGCTGCGCACCAGACCCCGGCGCAACAGATCGAGACGCGCATTCCAGCGCTGCTCGAGTTTTTCCTGCTGCTCAAGGCTGGCCAGGTATTTGTCTTTCCAGCGCCGCTCGTCGTCGTTCATTTAGTGCTTCCGCACAGGGGACGTATTGAGCATAGGCGGCAACGGGCTGCCTTGGGTTTGAGGTAGGCGGATTTCCATCGCTACCGGCAGGTGATCGGATATCGGGTGGGCCAATACTTCGACCTTTTCCAGCTCCAGACCGGCGCTCAGCAGAATATGATCGAGGCAGCGTTGCGGGCGCCAGCTGGGAAAGGTCGCTTCGATCTGCGGCGCCAACAAGCCCAGATCACGCAGCGGCGAATGCACCAGTAGATCGCTGGCATGGGTGTTCATGTCGCCCATCAGAATCTGATGCCGGTAGCCGCCGATCAACTCGCGGATATAGGCCAGTTGGCGGGTGCGGGTACGGGCACCGAGGGACAGGTGCATCATCACCACCACTATCGCCTCATCGCCTTCGCCGAGGCGCAGCAGGATGGCGCCGCGCCCAGGCGGGCCAGGTAACGGGTGGTCTTCCAGCAGCGTCGGGCGAAAGCGGCTGAGCACGCCGTTGCTGTGCTGGGCCAGACGGCCCAGGTTGCGGTTGAGCTGCTGGTACCAGAACGGGAAGTCGGCGAGGTGGGCGAGATGCTCGACCTGGTTGACGTAGCCCGAGCGCATACTGCCACCGTCGACTTCCTGCAAGGCCACCAGGTCGTAATCGCCGAGCATGCTGCCGATGCGTTGCAGGTTATTGGCGCGCCCGGCATGGGGCAGCAGGTGCTGCCAACTGCGGGTCAGGTAGTGATGGTAGCGCTGTGTGGTGATACCGACCTGGATGTTGAAGCTGAGCAGGCGTAAGCGCTGGGCATCGGGCCAGGCGGGAGTGACCGAACAGTGCGGATTGACCTGGGGGTCGCACAGGCCAATCCCGCGGTTGTGTTGCCAACGACGCAACATTGCCCGGCGCTCGCGGCGGCTTACTGTGCCGCGCGCTCTTTGTCGATCAGGTAGTCGGCGACTTCCAGCGCTTTTTGCGGGCCGCCCGAGCTGCCGATGTCGAAACGGTACTTGCCGTTGACTATCATCACCGGCACGCCGCTGATCTGATAGGCCATCGCCAGTTTCTTGGCCTTCTCCATCTGGCTCTTCACGCCGAACGAGTTATAGGTCTTGAGGAAGGTTTCGCGGTCGATGCCTTTGCCGGCGAAGAAATCAGCCATCTCCTGTGGCGTTGCAAGTTTTTTGCCCTGCTTGTGAATGGCATCGAACACGTCGCTGTGTACCTGTTGTTCGACATCCAGCGCCTCAAGGGTGATGAACATTTGCCCGTGGACATTCCAGGGGCCGCCGAACAGAGCGGGAACGCGGGTGAAGTTGACGTCTTCCGGCAGTTGTTCGATCCACGGATTGATCGTCGATTCGAATTGATAGCAATGCCCGCAGCCGTACCAGAACATCTCGACCACTTCGATTTTGTCGGGCTTGGATACCGCCACCGGTTTGCTCAGTTCGACGTAGTGTTTACCGGCTTCGAACGACTCGGCCTGTGCCGTCATGCCGAACAGGCTGGTGGCGACGAGCGTGGCGCTGAGAATCAGGTTGCGCATGGGTTACTCCTAAACGATTAGCGGTGCCCTGGGGTTGCCCGACTATGGGTTATGCGGGGCATAGTGCTTTGCATTGTAGCCGCGTGACCAACGAAAAAGGGTGGCCGAAGCCACCCTTTTTCTGCTCATTTGCTTCACCGCATTACATGCGCAGGACGATCAATGCAGACCCTGAATGAAGCTGGAGATCGCAGCGATGTCCTTGTTGCTGAGCTTGGCGGCGATCGAGCGCATGATCATGCTGTCGCCGTCGTTGGTGCGGTTGCCTTCGCGGAAGTCGGTCAGCTGCTTGGCTACGTAGCCGGCGTGCTGGCCACCGAGCTGCGGGAAGCCGGCGGCATCCAGACCAGCGCCATTCGGCGAGTGGCAACCGGTACAGGCCGGCATGCCTTCTTCCAGCTTGCCGCCGCGGTACAGCGCTGCGCCGCGCTCGACCAACTGCGGATCGGCTGCGCCTACGCTCATCTTCTTACTGGCGAAAAACGCCGCGATGTCG
Source organism: uncultured Pseudomonas sp. (assembly GCA_946886875.1). The sequence continues at coordinate 288 of CAMPJN010000204.1, read as the reverse complement.
GCTAGATCCTGCTCGCTCTGGTTATCCAGCAAGCCAGTCATCTCCACCACCGGGCGGGCGCCGGATTTAATGTCTTGCAGCTGTTTGAGGAGGTAACGCTCGCCCTGGCCGGCCAGTTTCGGGAAGTTCGGTGCTGCGCTGTTGCCATCGACACCATGGCAGGCGCCACATACGGCGACCTTGGTTTCACCTGCGGCGGCGTCGCCAGCGGCGTGTGCAAAACCGGTGATGCCCAGGGTCAACAGCAGACTCACGAGTACTTTGTTCATCAGCTAATCCAATTACGGC
>CAMPJN010000203.1 GCA_946886875.1 uncultured Pseudomonas sp. | reverse complement strand
CCGACCTGACGCATGACCGAGTAGATGGATTCGCCGCCGATATCGAATGCGATCTTGCTCATGCCGACGTTGCTCGACTTGATCAGGATGCCGGTCAGGTCGAGCTTGCCACCTTCGGCACGGGACACGTCGCGAATGGTATAGCGACCGATCTGCAGAGTGCCCGAGGCGACGTCGACCTCATCGCTGGGCTTCCAGCGCCCGCTTTCCAGGGCCGCGCTCATCGAGAACGGTTTCATCGTCGAACCCGGCTCGAAGACATCGATCATCGCCCGATTGCGCATGGCCGCTGGCTGCAGGTTCTTACGATTGTTGGGGTTGTAGGTCGGCTGGTTGACCATCGCCAGCACTTCGCCGGTTTTCACATCGACCATCACCAGGCTGCCAGCCTTGGCGCCGAATTCGACCAGCGCATTGCGCAGTTCACGGTGCGCCAGGTACTGCAAGCGCAGGTCGATCGACAAGGCCAGGGTCTTGCCGGCCTTGGCGTTCTGCGCCACTTGCACGTCCTTGATCAGCCGGCCACGGCGGTCTTTGAGCACCTGACGCTTACCCGGTACGCCGGCCAGCCAGTCTTCGAACGCCAGCTCCATGCCTTCGCGGCCGCGGTCGTCGATATCGGTGAAGCCGACCACATGGGCCGCCACGTCGCCAGCCGGATAGAAACGGCGGAACTCTTCGATGGCATAGACGCCGGGCACTTTAAGATCGAGTACCCGCTGGCCCTGCTCAGGGGTCAAGCCGCGCACCAGATACATGAACTCGCGCTCGGCATGAGCCTGCAGGCGCTGGGCGAAACTTTTCGGCTCCTGGCCCAGGGCAGTGGCGAGTGCCGACCACTGAGCTTTCGCGGCCTGCAATTCCTTGCCGTTGGCCCACAGGGTGGTAACCGGGGTGCTGACCGCCAAAGGCTCGCCATTGCGGTCGGTGATCAGGCCACGATGCGCCGGAATCGGGATATGCCGCACACTGCGTGCATCGCCATGGGCCTTGAGAAAGTCATGATCGACCACGTGCAGGTCGACGATACGCCAGGCGATGGCCGCCACCATCAACGCCAGGAGCAGCAGCACCAGGCGAAAACGCCAAGGGTAGAGCGCGCCCTCGAGCCGAATCATGGCGCCACCATGCGGACTTCGCCGGCATCGGGAATACGCATCTGCAGCTGTTCACTGGCCAGGGTCTCGATGCGGTTATGCGCGGTCCAGGTGCTTTGCTCAAGCACCAAACGACCCCATTCGGCCTGAGTTTTGTCGCGGATATGCAATTCGGCGTACAGCTCATTGAGCAGCTGGCGATTCCAGTGGGCGCAGTAGGACACGGTCAACGCCGAGCCGAGCACCGCCAAAAACAGCACCAGCATCAGCAGGCTGCCACGCGGCATCGGCTTGGCGAACACCGCGCTCATCGCACTTTCTCCGCAACCCGCATTACCGCGCTGCGCGAACGCGGGTTGGCCGCAAGCTCCGCCTCAGAGGCGAATTGCGGCTTGCCGATCAGCTTCAGTCGCGGCTCGAAGGCTTTCGGAATGATCGGCAAGTCGCGCGGCAACTTGTCCTGCTCGCCCTTGGCGTGCTTGCGCATGAACTGTTTGACGATGCGGTCTTCCAGGGAGTGGAAGCTGATCACCACCAACCGGCCACCCACTTCGAGCGCCTCCAGGGCGGCATCCAGGCCGAGTTCCAGGTCGCCGAGTTCGTTGTTGATATAGATGCGCAGCCCCTGAAAGGCGCGGGTCGCGGGATTCTTGCCCTTTTCCCAGGCTGGGTTGGCGACAGTCAGCACCTGGGCCAAATCGGCGGTGCGCTCGAACGGTTGCTCGGCGCGGCGCAGAACAACGGCACGAGCCATCCGCTTGGCAAAACGTTCCTCGCCGTACTCTTTGAAAACCCGGGCAATTTCCTCCTCGGGGGCGCTAGCGATCCACTGCGCCGCACTGAGCCCACGACTCGGATCCATACGCATATCCAACGGACCGTCGTTGAGAAAACTGAAACCGCGCGCGGCATCGTCCAACTGCGGCGAGGACACGCCCAGGTCGAGCAGAATGCCGCTGACCTTGCCAGCTAAACCGCGGACAGCGACTTCCTCGCCAAGTTCCGCAAAACTACGCTGCACAACGACAAAGCGGCCGTCTTCGGCCGCTAGCGCATTCCCCGTCGCAATCGCTAAGGGATCTTTATCGAATCCCAGCAAGTGACCGTCTGGCCCGAGTTTCTGCAGTATCAGCCGGCTATGCCCGCCGCGGCCGAAGGTGCCGTCCAGATAGCGGCCATCGGGCCGCACGTCGAGGCCTTCAACGGCTTCATCGAGCAGCACGGTTATATGGCGAAAGCTACCGGTCATAGTCACAGGATCAGATCACGTAGGTCGTCGGACAAGGCGCCAGGCTGCTTGATGGCGGCCAGATCGGCGTCGGCCACAGCATTCCAGGCATCTTCATCCCACAATTGAAATTTATTGAGTTGGCCGACCAACATCGCGCGCTTATCCAACTTGGCGTACTCGCGCAGACGCGGCGGAACCAGGAAGCGACCACTGGCATCCAGCTCAAGGTCGACGGCGTTACCTATCAACAAACGCTGCAAACGGCGGTTTTCTTCACGAAAGGACGCCAGCTCGCGTAATTTGGCTTCGATCAGCTCCCATTCGGCTAATGGGTAGACACACAAACAGGGGTCAATGGCATCGATGGTGACGATAAGCTGGCCGGCACAACGCGAAACGAGCTCGTCACGATACCGACTCGGCATCGCGAGGCGCCCTTTGGCGTCGAGACTTATGGCATTAGCTCCGCGAAACACGACCGCGCTTCCCCTTTTATTAGCTGTCCATGCCCAAAAAAACCCACTTCATGCCACTTCTTACCACTCGCGCACACTATAGGAACGCACACACCCCACCGTCAAGGCGCCCCAAGTGGGAAAAACCCTTATAGAACGGAGATTTAGCGTTATTTGCGGAAGAAGAAACGACAAACAGGGAGGGTATTGACCGGGCAAAGCGAAGAAGCACAAGAGGCTACACTTCGAACTTAAAGTGATTTGTTAAGAGTAAGATTTTTTCGGTATTAGAAAGCGGGGGATGAAAGTGAAGCGGATCACAGAAGAAAGGTGGAGAGCCGATCTGTAAGCCGGGTTCTGTCGAGAACAGTCATTCCTCTACGACGTACATCACTGCACGCCTTTAGCAACCTACCCGGTTCCAGCGCGGGCCACGCCAATGGAACCCTATTTGGTCTTGCTCCGAGTGGGGTTTGCCTAGCCACGAACTGTTACCAGTCGCGCGGTGCGCTCTTACCGCACCTTTTCACCCTTACCGGCGCCGAAGCGCTTAGGCGGTTATTTTCTGTGGCACTTTCCGTAGGCTCACGCCCCCCAGGCGTTACCTGGCACTCCGCCCTATGGAGCCCGGACTTTCCTCCCCCGCGTCCCGCAGAACGAAACACGGCAGCGACTGTCCGATCGACTCTCCGCCGGCAAGGGTAACGGCACGGCCCGTGAAGAACAAGCTCAACAGGCGGAGTGAAAACTACTGCGTTCAGTTATGCGGCGCTAGAAACAGCCTGTCAGGCGTCCTTTTGCCTCTCCAACGCGACCTGATAGAGCAAGTTCTTGCGCACCCCAGTGATCTCCGCCGCCAGCGCCGCCGCGCGTTTGAGCGGCAGGTCCTGCAGCAGCAGATCGAGTACCCGCAGCGCTTCGGCACTCACCGCCGCCTCGCCTTCCGGCGCCTGCCAGCCAGCCACCAAGACCACGCATTCGCCGCGCTGCTGGTTGCTGTCCGCTGCCACCCAGGCGCTCAACTCAGCCAGCGGTAGGCCCTTGAGGGTCTCGAAGGTCTTGCTGATTTCACGAGCCAATAATGCCGGGCGCTGATCACCGAACACCGCCCGCATATCTTCCAGACACTCGAGGATACGGTGCGGCGCCTCATAGAAGATCAGCGTGCGCGGCTCCTCCCTGACCTGCTCCAAGCGCGCGCGACGCCCCACGGCCTTGGCCGGCAGGAAGCCTTCGAAAATAAATCGATCGGACGGCAAACCCGCTGCCGACAAAGCAGCTATCAGCGCGCAGGCACCCGGCACCGGCACCACCGCGATACCGGCGGCCCGCGCCTGACGCACCAGATGATAGCCCGGATCGGAAATCAGCGGGGTACCGGCGTCGGAGATCAGCGCCACATCATCGCCAGCCTGCAAACGCGCGAGAAAGCGCCCACCCTGATCGCGCTCGTTATGCTCGTGACAGGCCGCCAGCGGCGTACCAATGCCGAAGTGCTGCATCAAACGCGCCGAGTGGCGGGTGTCCTCTGCGGCGATCAAGGCGACATCGCGCAGCACATTCAAGGCGCGCGCACTGATGTCATCGAGGTTGCCGATAGGCGTGGCCACTACATAGAGCGTGCCGGGGGCAGAATTCGGAGCACCGGAAGCGGTCACAGCAATGCCTCTTGAATATGCAAAGCGCGCATTGTAGCCGGTCTCACGATCGCAGCGCGTGCAGGCTGGGGGCAAATTCCGGCGCGAAACGCGTAACGAACAGCCTAATCAGTGCCTTTATTTCACACCGCAACACCAACACGGCAAAGCGTGAACAGGTTCTTGGCCTTCAACATCGCGCCGGCGCTTGGCCACGGGGTACAATTCCCGCTCATTTGATCAAGTATCAGGATCGCTTACATGATCGTCCGCACGCGCCCACTTTTCGTGCTTTGCCTTACCGGCCTACTCGCCGCCTGCGCCAGCTCTCCCTCATCCAACCTCGGCGAACTGCCCCGCACGCCTCAGGCCAGCATCGAACAGATGCTGCAACAAGCCGGCGAGAGTCAGCCAGAACGAGCCGCCCTGCTGCGCCTATCAGCCGCCGACCAGGCCTATCGGCAGAATGATATCGGCCGGGCCACGCGCATCCTCGAGCAGGTGCAGATCGACAGCCTGAAACCCGCACAGCAGGTTTATGCCAGCACTCTTATTGCCGAGCTGGCGCTGGCCCGCGACAACCCCCAGGCCGCCTTGCGCGCCCTCAGCCACCCCAGCCTCGAACGCCTCGGCGAACTACCCGTGGAGCAGCAGGTGCGCACGCAGCTGACCCGTGCCATCGCCCTGCAAGCCGACGGGAAAATCTTCGACGCCGCACGCGAACGGGTATTTATTGCTCCGCTGCTGAGCGGCGAAGCCGCTCAAGACAACCACGAAACCATTTGGAAGCTCGTCGCCAGCCTGCCCCTCGAACAACTACAGAACAGCTCCGGTAGCGATATGGCCGGCTGGTTGGCACTGGCCCGCAGTACCAAGACTGCCGGCACTCTGGAACAGCAGCAGGCGGCCATCGACACCTGGCGTGCGCAGCATCCCGATCACCCGGCCGCACGACAGCTGCCGCAAATGCTCGGCAAACTGCAAGCCTTAGCCAGCCAGCCACTTAGCGAAATCGCTCTGCTGCTGCCGCAGGAAGGCCAGCTGGCCGCAGTGGCGCGCGCCCTGCGCGACGGCTTTCTCGCCGCCCATTACCAAGCGCAACAGAGCGGCCAGAACCCGCCGAACATTCAGTTCTACGACAGTTCGAGCTTATCCTCGCTCGACGAGTTTTATCGCCAAGCCCAGGCGGCAGGCGTGCAACTGGTCATCGGCCCACTGGAAAAGCCACTGGTCAAGCAACTCAGCGACCTCGAACAGCTACCAATCACCACCCTGGCCCTGAACTACAGCGAAGTGGGCCAGGAAGGTCCGCCGCAACTGTTCCAATTCGGCCTCGCCGCCGAAGACGAAGCCCGAGAAGTGGCGCGCCGCGCCTGGGCCGACGGCATGCGCAGGGCTGTCGCCCTGGTGCCGCGCGGCGAATGGGGCGACCGGGTTTTGGAAGCATTCCGGCAAAGCTGGCAAGCCCAAGGCGGCACCCTGATCGCCGCCGAGCACGTCGACGAACCGGTCGAACTGGCCAAGCAGATCGCCAACCTGTTTCAACTGCGCGAGAGCGAAGCGCGCACCAAGCGCCTGAAGAACACTCTGGGCGTCAGCGTGGCCAGCCAGCCCGCGCGTCGCCAGGACGTGGACTTCATCTTCCTTGCCGCGACTCCGCAGCAGGCGCAACAGATCAAACCGACCCTGGCCTTCCAATACGCCGGCGACGTTCCCGTATATGCCACTTCACACCTGTTCACCGGCGCGCTCAGCCAGGCGCAGTACCAGGACATGGACGGCATCATGTTCTGCGAAACGCCATGGTTGCTGAATAGCGACGAACCATTGCGCCAGCAAGTTAGCGAGCAATGGCCGCAAGCCGGCGGTAGCCTGGGCCGGCTCTACGCCATGGGCGCGGATGCCTTCAGCCTGGCCCCGCGCCTGACTCAGCTCAAGGCGCTGCCCGACACGCAGATCGATGGCCTGTCCGGCAATCTGAGTCTGAACCCGGCCCAGCGCATCGAACGGCAATTGCCCTGGGCGATGTTCAGCAATGGCCAAGTGCAACGCCTGCCTGACAATTTCAATTGATCGAGCGCGACAGCACCCAGGACAGCGGCGCGGCCGCCGAGGCATTGGCCCGGCGGCACCTGGAGCAGCAAGGCCTGCGCCTGCTGGCGCAGAACTGGAGTTGCAGGCGCGGCGAGCTCGATCTGGTCATGCTCGATCGCGATACAGTAGTATTTGTCGAAGTTCGCTACCGCCGGCACAGAGCCTGGGGCGGCGCCCTGGAAAGCGTTGACGCGCGCAAGCGGGAGAAACTGACCCTGGCGGCCACGTACTTTCTACAAAAGGAATCGCGTTGGGCCCAGCACCCCTGCCGTTTTGACGTGATTGCCATCAATGCCGACGGCAATCGCCCCCCGCAACTGAACTGGATTCAAAACGCCTTTGATACCTGAA
>CAMPJN010000202.1 GCA_946886875.1 uncultured Pseudomonas sp. | reverse complement strand
GGGTCGTGGGACCAGGCGGTGGCGTCCAGCCAGCTGTCGACGACGAAGCCCACCTGCTCGTCCATATAGTCGGCCATCGCCGAATGCCGCGGCGCGATCGCCGGCTTGCCGCAGGAGAGAAACTCCATCAGCGGCAGGCACTGGCCTTCGCCATGAGAGGCGTTGACGGTGAAGGCGCTGGCGCGGATCAGCGCGTCGAATTCGCTGCCGTCGAGGTAACCGTGGAGCAACACGATGCGGCATTTGAAACGCGGCATGCGCGCCATCCAGATCAGCATGTCGTGCATGGCGGAGAGGTATTCGTTATGCCCGAGCTTGAATACCAGGGTGGCATCGGGGGTATCGCGAAAGGCCGCGCAAAAAGCCGTGAGCATGTCGGCCCAGTTCTTGCGGCCGTCGTAAGGATTGAACAGCGCGGTGAAGATCACCCCGGACAGCTTCAGCTGCGAGTCGCCCGGCTGCCACTCCGGCATCAGCGGCGTCACCCCGGTGGCGGGCGGATGTTTGGGCTCCACGGTATTGCGCGGTTCCAGGCGTTTATTCGGGTCTTCGCACACCAGTTCGAGCACCGGCGGCCGGTGCACGGCATTCGGCAGGAAGGGCAAATGCCGGCACAGCACTTTGCGATACCACTCGCCCAGGTAACGGCGGGTAACGCGATAGCGCGTCTCCTGGCGCGTGGCGACCGGCGCCTGTTCCTCGACTATCGGCGCCGGCTGCTGGCGACTCATCGCCCGCTCATGCTCGCGAATCGCCTGCACCACCCTGGCGGTGGCGTTCTGGCCGAAGATATAAGGGCTCAGCGCTGGGTCCTGGCTATCGACCACCACCCCGGCGCGCACCTTCAGCTGCACAGGTTTGCTCAGCGGCAGCGCGGCCGGGTGTTGCCTGATCCGCGCGAACTTGTCCCATACCGGCGCCGGAATCGCGACTATCGGATAGCCCGCGCCCATCTCCTTGCGCACCGCCTGCACGGTCAGCTGCGAATGGGTGATCGCCACCCCGCATTTGCCCAGCACATAACGCCAGTCCTGATGCAGATCGTCGAGCCAGTGCTCGTTGGGGATGCTGTCGAATTCCCAGGCGAACACCGGGATGGTCGGGCAACGCAAATCGGCCAGGGTTTTCTGCGGCGGCGAAAAGGAGAAGAACACGCAGCGCAGGCCCAGCGCGCAGGCTTCATCGTACAGACGGTCGACTTCCAGCTCCGGCTGCTCGACGAATTGCACCTCGCCCAGCGCCTGCAGCACTGGCAGAAAATCGCGCAACACGAAGTAATAGCTGTATTCCGGCGCGCCCATGCTGGTGGCGATGCGGGCGGCGGTGACTTGCGAATAAACCAGAATCCTCATGCCATAGTCCTCATGCCATAGCCCCTCATGCCATAACCCCTCATAAGAGGGCGCTCGCATCCTGCTGAATAAGGTTCGGCCACTGGTTCTGTGGCGCCTCGCCGCGCTGTAGCAGTTCGCGGACGAAGCCGGCCAACGGCTTGGCGAGCACCTCGACCGAGGCAAACGCCCGCATGCCTTGGGCGGCGTGTTGCGACATCTCGAGGTAACGTTCGGGGTCGCCGCGGGCAATCCGATAGCTGGCCTTGAAGGCTTCGCACAACGATTGCCAGTTCAGGCGATGGCGATGGGTGGTGAATACGCCGGTGGGGTCATGGGGCCAGCAAAAGGGTTCCAGCGCGGTTTTCAGCAGAAACGCCATATCCGCGGTGACGTAGTCGGCCATCGCCGTGTGTACCGGGGCAATCGCCGGTCTGCCGCAACTGAAGAATTCCATCAATGGCAGGCACAGACCCTCGCCGGAAGAGGCATTGACGTAATAGGTCGAGGCCTCGATCAGCTCGCGGTATTGCCCATCGTTGAGAAAGCCGTGCAAGGTGATCACCCGGCAGCGGAACGGCGCCAAGCGCGACAACAGGGTGATCAACACGATCCGGTAATACTCCAGGTCGTGGTGGGTCATCTTGACGATCAAGGTGGCGTCGTCGTTGTGCTTGAACGCCCAGCAGAACGCGGTGATCACCTCGACCCAGTTCTTGCGGCTATCGGCCGGGTTCAGCACCGTCGTATAGACCACACCATGAACGGCGATCGACTGCAGCGGCGGTTCGTCGACGCTAGGCTCCGCCACTTGTTCTGCCGGGTCTGGCCCTGGCTCTTGCGGCGCGGCGACGGGCAATGCGCTGCTCAGCGGCTGGCGAACTTCATGCCACCAACCTCGGAGCAACGCCTTGCTCAGTTGCCAGGTTTCGACCAAGCCGGCGCCGGGCAATGCTTCGGATTGCACCTCGGGTTCCGCTTGCACCACCTCAGCCGCAGTCTCGCTCGGCTTGCGCACCAGCCCGTCCGCGGACAAGCCAAGAAGCGGACTGTCGATAACGATCCCGGCGAAGAGGAATTGCCGCCCGCTCAGATCGGGCGTCGGCCGTTGCGCTGCGCGCCCGCCGGCATAGCGATCCCAAACCGGTGCCGGCAGCGCGGTCACGGCAAATCCGGCGGGCGTGTTAGCCGCTACCAAACGAGCGGCTTCCTGGCTGGTACAGACCACGCCCTGCACGCGCGCGAAGGTGTAGCGCCAATCGTTCTGCGGATTATCGTCCCAGGTCTGCGACGGCAGGCTGTCGAACTCCCAGGCGAACACCACTACGGTCGGGCAGCTAAGCCCCAAAGGGACCTGATGAGGCGGGCTGAAACTGAAGAAAATCACTTCTTCGCCGGCTGCCCGGTAGCATTCGCACAGCGTTTCGATTTGCCCGACGCTGTCGACGATACGCACATGACCAAGGCGTTCGAGAACCGGAATGAAATCCCTCATCAAGAAGAAATAGCTGTATTCCGGTTTACCGAGGGAATTCTGGATGTTGGCCTGATCGATTTTCGATCCCACGAGGATGATCATTTTCCGGGATAACCCTCTTTGATCCGGGCAACCCTGCCCGCGCGATTTAGTTGAGATGAGCTCTACAACCTAGCGGCGCAGTTCCTTACGGCAATTCGAACAGTGCTTTCCGACCGCTGACGTCAGTTCCGGGCTATTGACCGCGAGCGTTCCGACAAAGTTTCGTTGGTAATTTATCGCCATTGATCGCGCGTTCGATCGTTATATGGCCAGCCTTTCCCGCCAATCGAGGCCATACTGTTCAGGCGTGTCGGCCACCTCGGCAGCTAGCCGCCAAGCGGTCGCGTGGCTCTGCAACCTAAGCGGCGGTCGCTCTGTCCAAGCTGTGCCGTTTTGTTTGCCGTTCCGTTTGCCTAGAGGAAATTGACCATGCCCCAACTATTACGCCTGCTCAGTCTCAGCGCCTTGCTCGCCTGCGCCACCGGCGCCTCGGCCACCAGCTTTGTAGTCACCACCGATGCGGTGGTGGGCGCCGCCGCCGCAAGTACCGAGGCCACTTCAGATGCGTCCTCGTCGCTGAGCGATGACAAGATCGTGCTCGCTGCACGCGACGACGCGGCCAGCTTCGTCGCCAGCCAGGGCTCAATTCGCGGCGCACGCTTACAGGCGGCGCTGGAGCATATTCGCCAGCACGCCCCCCACTTGACCGCCAACGATATGCAGCTGGCGGAAGCAATTCTCAGCCGTTGATGGGCTTGCCGCGGGGCGATGTGTTCGAGCCCTGGCGGCATACCCGCGCCTGTCGCCCCCTCGCGATACGAGGATGTCCGCTACGCTGAGTGACACAGGTTCTCGCCTGAGCAATGCACCGGGTTTGTTTGGCGCGTAAAGGAACCGAGACGCCCGAGTAATCGTCCAAACAAACACGCCCACCTCATTTCGTTCCATCGGAGTTCGCCATGCATCGCTACTTGCTCTGCGCCGCAGTCACCATCGCTTTGTTCGCCAGCAGTGCCCAGGCACAAACCCTGGTCGCCAGCAGCAACGTGATCATCAACGCGGTAGCCCGCTCCTTCGACTTCACCTCGGACACCACCACCTCGGTCCGCGATTCGAAAGTGGTCCTGGCGGCACGCGACGATGCCGCCAGCTTCGTCGCCAGCCAGGGCGAGATCCGCGGCGCACAGTTGGAAGCCGCGCTCGGCACCATCCGTAGCCGTGTACCCGAAGCCCAGGGCGCTTCCGATCAGGTATTGGCCGAAGCCATCCTGGCATTGTGAGTTTGCCGCGTGTCTGGCTGCTGTTACTGGCGTTGTCGGTCAGCGTCGGCAGCCAGGCCGAACTACGCCTGGTGCTTACCGGCAGCGATCTGAGCCCGACCGAGCGCCAGGCCAGCCAGGCGCTGCTCGACGAAGCCTTGCAGGCTTTGCCGCCAGGCTTCCGGCAGCAGCTGGATCGACGAGTGAAATTGCGTTGGCGGACGATGCCGACCGAAGTCTATGGCCGCGCCGGGCGCTTTAGCGGTATCGAGCTGAATGTCGCGCTATTGCCCGCACTGACCGACGGCGGCGCCGCCACAGCGCAAACCAAACGTCCCCACGGCACGGTGCGCCGCGAGTTGCTGGCCACCGTACTGCACGAACTGACCCACCTCTACGACCGCGCGCAACTCTGGTCTGCTGAGCAGAAAAACCTGCTGTACAGGTGTCGGCAACGGCTTGCCAGCCTCGGCCCGGTCGGCTTGCCCGATGCCTGCCGGGGCCAGAGCGCGCGCCGTTTCACCCTTAGCGACGACCCGTTGCTGCTCGACCTGGCCGGCTGGCCGCAACAGGTCGGCAACCGTGGCCAGCGCGAAGAGCACAACCGCCAGGTGGCGCGCAGCCCGGATGTCTACGAGCTGAGCAACCCGCTGGAATTCGTCGCGGTGAATATGGAGTACTTCCTCCTCGACCCCAGCTATGCCTGCCGCCGCCCTTCCCTGGCGCGTTACCTGCGCGAGCATTTCGCCTGGACGCCGCCCAAGCAGCAGCCCTGCGCCGAAGGCTACGCCTACCTCAATGCCGGCCGCGATTTCGCCCGCCAACCGCTGGGCACGCTGGACCCGGCGCGGGTCTATCGGATCGATTACCTGCTCGCCGAAGCCAACGATGCCTGGGCCAGCCGCTGGGGCCATAGCATGCTGCGCCTGGTGATCTGCGCCCCTGGCCGGCCGCTGGGCGAGGATTGCCGACTGGATCTGGAGGAGCATCTGGTGCTGTCCTACCGCGCCTTCGTCGGCGATGTGCAGCTGTCCAGTTGGGACGGCTTGACTGGCGCCTACCCGTCGCGGCTGTTCGTCTTGCCCCTGGCGCAGGTGATCGATGAATACACCAAGGTCGAGCTGCGCAGCCTCGCTTCGGTGCCGCTCAAGCTCAGCCGCGAACAACTGCAGCAGGTGGTCAGCCGCGCCGCCGAGCAACACTGGAGCTACGACGGCAACTACTACTTCATCTCCAACAACTGCGCGGTGGAAACCCTCAAGCTGCTGCGCAGCGGCAGCCAGCATCCTGGGCTACAAGCGCTGGACAGCATCATGCCCAATGGCCTGCTCGACAGCCTGGTGGCGCGCGACCTGGCCGACCGCAGCGTACTCGACGACCCGCGCGAGGCGTTACGCCTGGGCTACCGCTTCGATTCGTTCCGCGACCGCTACCAGGCGATGTTCGAGGTGTTGCGCCAACGCCTGCCGATCGAACAGGACAATGTCGAAGACTGGCTGACGCAGTCATCCGAGCAACGCCGCCCCTGGTTCCCCCGCGCCGACCTACGCGCCAGCGCCGCCTTGCTGCTGCTCGAACAAGCGGCGTTGCGCCGACAACTGCTGCTGGCCCAGGACGAACTCAAGCGCCGCTACCTGAGCGGCCGCGATGCCCAGGACCCGAGCCTGAACAAGGCCGGCGGCGCGCTGGAGAAAATCCTCGCCAACAGCGGTTTTCTCAGTCGCCCGGCGGAACTCCTCGACGGCGGCTACGGCCTGCCACAGCACGCCGAATGGCAACGCCTGGAAGCCGAGAGCCGCAGCCGCCAACAGCAACTGCGCCAACTCAGCGACGACCTCGATCAGGAAGTGCGCAGCCTGCTGGAACCCCAGCGCCTGGCCGAACTGGAAGCCAACGAAACCAACCTCAAGCAACTCGGCGAACATCTGCGCGCGCTGCATAGAGCCAGTGGCGGCTTGATGTTGCCGTAGGCTCTACGAAACCACGGGCTTTCGTGGTGTCTCGTTGGGCTTCGCAGGCTCAGCGCCAACCTACGCGGCCTTGTAGATCCTATGTTCCTGCGCAAGTTTTTTGGTCGACCATGGTTGGGTCAAACGGTGTATTCGACCGCCACACCGCGCAGCACGTAGTGTGCGAAGCCTTGTGCGCCCTACGGAATATGCTCCTGCTGTTCTTCCGGCAACTGCTCATCCAGATGTATCCAGGGCAGACGACTCTGCACCCAGATATGCCGGTCCGCCGGTGCCCGCTCAGGCTGATCCAGGGTGGCGACTGTGATGTCCAGGGTGTCCGGGCTAAGGCTGGTGAATAGCGTCAGCTGCGCACCACAGCTCGGGCAGAAGCTGCGCGTGCAACTCGCTGATGAGGCGTATTGATTGGGCGTGCCGGCCAGCCAGCGGAAACCCGCCAGCGGCACGGTCAGCCAGGTGGTGACGATGCCGCCGCTGGTGCGCCGGCACACCGAGCAATGGCAGTGGGCGATATCCCGCAACGGGGCATCGAACTGATAACGCATGGCGCCGCACTGGCAGCCGCCGCTGTGGCTCTCGGTCATACGCGCTCCTGGCTCAGGACAATAGGCAGGCCGCAAGCAGTAAACAGCGCCTGCTCCGGGTAAAGCAATCTCCCGACCACCACTCAAGCCAACTCGACCTTGCGTCACCGCGACGCCCTGACCAAGATAGGCACCTACCAAGCCGCCGGGGTTCCCGTGATCGATCTGTTGCTGGCCCTGTGGCCGTTGTTCGCCTTGATTGTCGCCGGCTACTACCTGCGCCGC
>CAMPJN010000201.1 GCA_946886875.1 uncultured Pseudomonas sp. | reverse complement strand
TCGGGCAACAGGCCGAACTGAGCGTGTTCGGCCGGGCGCAGCTGGACCTCAGCCAGCCTGAGCAGCTGCGCCGGCAATTGCAAACGCTGCAGCCGGATTTGATCATCAATGCCGCCGCTTATACTGCTGTCGACCGCGCCGAGAGCGAGCCGGCGTTGGCCTTTGCAATCAACGCGGAGGCGCCCGGCATTCTCGCCGAGCGCGCCGCCGAGCTGGGCGTACCGCTGATCCACTACTCCACCGATTACGTATTCGACGGCAGCAAGCCCACGCCTTATACCGAGCAGGACGCGCCCAACCCGCTGAACGTCTATGGGCGCAGCAAGCTGGCTGGCGAGCAGGCGATTCAGGCGATCGGCGGCACCCACCTGATCCTGCGCACCAGCTGGGTCTATTCGCTGCACGGCAGTAATTTCCTCCTGAGCATGCAGCGCCTGCTACAGGAGCGCGACAACCTCAACGTGGTCGCCGACCAGATTGGCGCGCCGACCTGGGCCGGCAGCATCGCCCAGGCCACCGGCCAGTTGATCGAACATTGGCGCGCCGGTCGCCCTGGCCCCTGGGGCATCTATCACCTGACCGGCCTGGGTGAAACCAGCTGGTTCGGTTTCGCCAGCGCTATCGCCGAGCAGCTGCGCGGCCAGGGCAAACATGCCTGCGAGCCAACACCGATTCCCAGCAGCGGCTACCCGACGCCAGCCCAACGCCCGCTCAATTCGCGCCTGGACTGTTCGCGCCTGCAGCGTGAGTGGGCCATTCAGTTACCTACATGGCAACAGGCGCTAGCCGATTGTCTCGCCGAAAGCCCTAAGCCCTAGGCCCTAAAGCGCTGGACCTGCTGTTGCAGTTCGCTGGCCAGCTTGGCCAGATCGCGGCTGGCGACCGAGCTTTGCTCGGCACCGTTGACCACCTCGCCGATGCTGTCGTTAAGGCTGCTGATGTTCTGGCTGATTTCGCCGGCCACCGAGGTCTGCTCTTCGGTGGCTGTGGATATCTGCGCATTGCCATCGGCGATGCCTTCGATGGCATGGGCGATATGGGCGAGCACTTCGCCGGCCTCGCGGGCATGGCTGACGCTGTTTTGCGCCTGCTCGCGCGAGCTCTGCATGGCGTTGACCGCACTGCGTGCGCCGCTTTGCAGCGCATCTATCATGCCGCGAATCGACTCCGTGGCTTTCTGCGTGTTGCTCGCCAGGCTACGCACCTCATCGGCCACCACGGCAAAGCCACGCCCGGCGTCACCGGCCCTCGCCGCTTCGATCGCCGCATTCAGCGCGAGCAAATTGGTCTGCTCGGCGATGCTTTGAATCACCCCCAACACCTTGCTGATTTCGTCGCTCTGACTGTGCAAGGCATCGATCACCTCGCCAGCCTTCTCCACCGATAGCGACAAGCCTTGAATCGCCTGGAGGTTGGATTGCACCAATTGACTGCCCTGGCGCGCCTCATGGTTGGCGTCGGTAGCCGTTTGCGCCGTACTCAGCGCATTCTGCGCGACCTCCTGCACCGCCACGCTCATTTGGTGGACAGCGGTGGCGACCATATTGGTTTGATCGCCCTGAGCCGCCGCGGCCTGGCTAACCTGGGTGCTGATGGCGCTCATTTCCTCCGATGCCGTGGCCAATTGAGCGGCAGCGCCGGACAAATGCCGAATCAACTCCTGCAGGTGGCCGAGCAAGGCGTTGAATGCCCGCGCCGTATCCGCCACCTCATCCCGGCCGGCGACATCGGCGCGCAGGGTCAGATTCGAAGACTCCTGAACCGAGCTGATCACCGCGCACAACGCCGACAGCGGGCGAATGATCGACAGACTGATCAATAACGCCGCGGCCAGTACCAACAGCAAGGCAACGGTGCCGATAGCGATAAAGGTGCTTCTGATCAATTGATACTGGCTCGCCGTCTGCGCGCCGAGCTTCTCGCCCTCGCTAAGTTGCAGGCTGATCAGATCGCTCAACTCGCCGCCCAGAGGGTCGAAGGTGTCATACAGCGTGCGATTGAAGCCATTGGCCTCGGCGGCCAGCAACTGACCGTTATCGATCTGCCCCAGATATTGCTCCGCCAATTGCTGCACCTGCAGCAAATGCCGCTTGGTGCGCTCGACCCGGTCCTTCTCGTCATCGGTCAGGTTGGTCGCGGTGAAGGCCGACCAGGCCTGGTCACCGCGCTCGCGGGCATCGGCGAATTCCTTACGCAAACGGGCCGCGTCGAAAACGCCGGCACGGTATTTATGCAGCGCATCGACCATCGCCACGGCGTAGGCATCGGACACCAGCTTGAGCTGGCTGATCGGCTGCATACGGTCGACGAACAGCTCATCGAAACTTCGATTCAGGCGGCTGGCATTGGTCAACGCCATGGCGATTACCACGATCAGCACGAGCAAAGGCAGTACCGCTAAAAACAGCAGCCGCGTACGCACGGTCAGTTGGGTCAACATAAGTCACCTCCAAGGACCAACAAGCGCAGGCCGTCCATGCAGGGCGCAATTGATTTGAGCGGGAGGTCGAGCACTGCCGCGTCACAGCAGACGCCGACCGGCGGGCCGGGTTTCGTACGCATACAGAGGTCGCGGCGCCTAACAGGCTGTCAATCGGATGGGGCTACTGTGCGTACGCAGCAACTCACTCGCCGAGGCTACTATCCTTGCAGTATTGCCTATATCGGATGATTTGCCCGGTTATTGCATAGAATCTGCCGAGCGCCTTAATCACGAGCCCCCTCATGCCCTCGCTGCCCCACCCGCGCCGCCCACGTTGGCGCAACCTGATCCTGCTGACGCTGCTGCTAGCTCCATTGCTATGGCCGCTGCAGCAACTCGCCGAGCGCTACTACAGCGGCGTGCTGATCGAACAGAACCGCCAGACCCTCGACCTCTATGTCGCCAACCTGATCGGCACCCTCGGCCGCTACGAAGTGCTGCCGCAAATTCTTGGCGACCTGCCAGCGGTACGCAGCGCGCTGGCAAAGCCGGACAATGGCCGCGTGGTGGATAACGCCAACCGTCTGCTCGACCGCGTGCGTGCGCAGACCGGCGCCGATGTGATCTACCTGATGGACCCCGCGGGCAACACGCTGGCGGCTTCCAACTGGAATCAGGAGGACTCCTTCGTCGACCGCAATTTCGCCTTTCGCCCCTACTTTAGCGAGGCCATCGCCGGTCGCCCGGGGCGCTTCTTCGGCCTCGGCACCACCTCGGGCAAACGCGGTTATTACTTCGCCGCAGCGGTACGCAACGGCGACCACAGCCTCGGCGTACTGGTGGTCAAAGTCGACCTGGACCACACCGAAACGCTCTGGGGCAACACGCCTGAACAACTGCTGGTTACCGACGCCAACGGCGTGGTGATACTCACCTCCAACAGTGCCTGGCGCTTTACCGCCAGCCGCCAGCTGGACGCCGCCGAGCGCGCCGCGATTGCCGCCAACCGGCCCTACCAGACCCTGTCGCCGCCGCCCTTGCAGCTCGACGAGGAAAACTGGATCCGTCAGCAGCGCGAGCTCCCGGAGGTCGGTTGGTCGGTCAGTATCCTCGCCCCGCGCAGCCTGATCGACCGCCCGGTGCGCACCGCCGTGGCGGCCGGCACCGGCGTGTTGCTGCTGCTGATGCTGCTGCTCGGCCTGCTGATGCAGCGGCGCCGCCATTACCTCGAGCGTATCGCGCTGGATGCCCGCGCGCGCCAGCATCTGGAGCGACGGGTACAGGAACGCACCCAGGATCTGGAACTGCTCAACAGCCGGCTGAAACAGGAAGTGCTCGAACGCGAACATGCCCAGCAGGAGCTGGTGCAGGCCCAGGACGAGCTGGTGCAGGCCAGCAAACTGTCGGCCCTGGGCACCATGAGCGCGAGCATCAGCCACGAGCTCAACCAGCCCCTGGCGGCGATCCGCAGCTATGCCGATAACGCCGGGGTATTGCTCGATCATCAGCGCAACGAAGACGCCCGCGGCAACCTCAAACTGATCAGCGAACTGACCGAACGCATGGCCTCGATCATCGCCAACCTACGCGCCTTCGCCCGGCGCGACCGACATGCGCCGGAAACCGTGGCCCTGCAGCCGGCCATCGACGATGCCCTGGCGCTGCTGGCCAAGCGCCGCCGTGGCATGGAGGTGGAACTGATCCGCGACCTGCCCGAGGCGACGCTGTGGGTGCAGGCCGGGGAAACCCGCCTGCGTCAGGTACTCGGCAACCTGCTGGCCAATGCCCTCGACGCCCTCGCCGAAGTGCCGCAGCCGCGGCGCATCTGGCTCAGCGCCGAACGCCATGCCGGCGGCATCGACCTGCACCTGCGCGACAACGGCCCGGGCTTTTCCGCCGATGCGCTGCAACGCGCCCGCGAACCCTTCTTCACCACCAAGACCAGCGCCCAGGGCCTGGGTTTGGGTCTGGCGATTTGCGATACCCTGATGCGCGCCCTCGGCGGCGAATTGCTGTTCGCCAACCACGCCGACGGCGGCGCCCTGTTGATCATACGTCTGCGCGCCGCCGAACACGCCGTTAATGCCCAGACGGCGGAGGATTACCCGATATGACCAGCCTCGACACCCGTACCCAGGTTCTGTTGATCGACGACGATCCACACCTGCGCCAAGCCTTGAGCCAGACCCTCGATCTGGCTGGCTTGAAAGTCACCAGCCTGGCCGACGCCCGCGGTCTGGCCGAGCGCATCGGCCACGACTGGCCCGGCGTGGTAGTCAGCGATATCCGCATGCCCGGCATCGACGGCCTGCAATTGCTCGAGCAGTTGCACGCCCAGGACCCGGAACTGCCGGTGCTGTTGATCACCGGCCACGGCGACGTGCCCCTGGCGGTGCAAGCGATGCGCGCCGGCGCCTATGACTTTCTGGAAAAACCCTTCGCCAGCGAAGACCTGCTCGACAGCGTGCGCCGCGCCCTGACCGTACGCCGCCTGGTGCTGGAAAATCGCAACCTGCGCCTGGCCCTGGCCGACCGTCAGCAACTGAGCTCGCGCGTGGTCGGCCAGTCGCCGGCGATGCTGCGTCTGCGCGAGCAGATCGGTGCCCTGGCCAGTATCGGCGCCGACGTGTTGATCCTCGGCGAAACCGGGGCCGGTAAAGAGGTGGTTGCCCGTGCCCTGCACGACCTGTCGAACCGCCGCGACGGCCCCTTCGTCGCCATCAACGCCGGCGCCCTGGCCGAATCGGTGGTGGAAAGCGAGCTGTTCGGCCATGAACCCGGCGCCTTTACCGGCGCGCAGAAGCGCCGCATCGGCAAGTTCGAATTCGCCAACGGCGGCACTCTGTTCCTCGATGAAATCGAAAGTATGAGCCTGGAAGTACAGGTCAAGCTGCTGCGAATGTTGCAGGAGCGGGTGGTCGAGCGGCTCGGCGGCAATCAGTTGATCCCCCTGAATATCCGGGTGATAGCCGCGACCAAGGAAGACCTGCGTCAGGCCGCCGATCAGGGCCGCTTCCGCGCCGACCTGTATTACCGGCTGAATGTCGCGCCGCTGCGCATTCCGCCATTACGCGAGCGCGGCGAGGATGCGCTGCTGCTGTTCCAGCATTTCGCCGAGGCCGCCGGCAGCCGCCATGGCCTGGCCCCGCGCACCCTGCAACCGCAACAACGCGCCGCCCTGCTACGCCATAGCTGGCCGGGCAATGTGCGCGAACTGCAGAACGCCGCCGAACGCTTCGCCCTGGGCCTGGATCTGGACCTCGATCTGCAAACGCCGCCAGAGGTCGAGGCCAGCCCTGCGGCCAGCGGTTTGAGCGCCCAGGTCGAAGCCTACGAGCGCAGCCTGATCAGTGCCGAACTGAGCCGTTCGCACAACTCACTGCGCAGCCTCGCCGAAGCCCTCGGTGTGCCGCGCAAAACCTTGCACGACAAACTGCGCAAGCACGGCCTCAGCTTCGCCGAGACTGGCGGTTTTCCGCCAGAAGAATTCGAGTAACTGGCGGGTTCCCGCCAAATACCGCCATTCCCCCTATCACAGGCCCGCGCCGCGGGCCGCTGGACAATCGGCCAGCCCCCGGCGCAAAGCGGCAGCGCAGCATCCAACGGACATTTTTCAACGACCTGGCATGCCGGTTGCTCTAGTACCTGTGGCGACTCAACGAGTTTCAGTCCGTCATAGCGACGCGAACCTGTCGTTTTCCGGCAGGTCACCTAGACTGGTTTCTTGTTGGTTCGCCCTGCAGCGCTGCGGTGCATAACGCGCCCACCAAAACAAAATAAGCAAAATAAGAGGAAGCACTCCATGTTCAAACTGACTGCCAAGGCGTTGGCATGCGCCCTGTCGCTGAGCATCGCCGGTCTGGCCCAGGCCGCTGATCCGATCGTGATCAAATTCTCCCACGTGGTTGCCGAGCACACCCCTAAGGGTCAAGGCGCGCTGCTGTTCAAGAAACTGGCCGAAGAGCGCCTGGGCGACAAAGTCCGGGTCGAGGTCTACCCAAACTCCTCGCTGTTCGGCGACGGCAAGGAAATGGAAGCGCTGTTGCTCGGCGACGTGCAGTTGATCGCCCCTTCGCTGGCCAAGTTCGAGCAGTACACCAAACAAGTCCAGGTGTTCGACCTGCCGTTCCTGTTCAAGGACATGGCTGCGCTCGACCGCTTCCAGCAGAGCCCGGAAGGTCAGGCGCTGCTGAAATCCATGGAAGCCAAGAACATCACCGGCCTGGGTTACTGGCACAACGGTCTCAAGCAGCTGTCGGCCAACAAGGCCCTGCGTGAGCCGAACGATGCCCGCGGCCTGAAGTTCCGCGTACAGGCTTCCGCCGTACTCGAAGAGCAGTTCAAGGCCGTCAAAGCCAACCCGCGCAAGATGAGCTTCGCCGAGGTTTATCAGGGCCTGCAGACCGGTGTGGTCAACGGTGCCGAGAACCCCTACTCGAACATCTACAGCCAGAAGATGCATGAAGTGC
>CAMPJN010000200.1 GCA_946886875.1 uncultured Pseudomonas sp. | reverse complement strand
GCCTTCCACCTGGCGGGCGTTGGGTAGCATAGCCGCGACGCTCTGGCGCAACGCCGGGATGCCGCTGGAACCGCCGGTAAAGAACAGCGTATCGACCTGCTCCACGCTTACCCCGGCATCGCCGAGCAACTGGGTCACACTGGCGCGCACCCGTTCGAGCAGTGGCTCGATGGCGCCCTCGAACAACTCGCGGGTCAGTTCGGCGACCAGACCGGGTTCGATCCGGCCCAGGTCGATGGGCCGCGCATCCTGCTCGGTCAGGGCGATCTTGCTGTCTTCCACCTGCATCGCCAGCCAGTGGCCGTCGCGTCGCTCGATCAGCTTGAACAGGCGGTCGATGCCGGTGGGGTCGACGATGTCGTAGCGCATGCTTTGCAGCGCCCGCTGCGACTGCGCCGAGTAGACAGCATTGATGGTGTGCCAGGTGGCCAGATTGAGGTGGCTGCTGGTGGGCATCGGCGCGTCGCTTTTCATTCGGCTGCCGTAGCCGAACAGCGGCATCACGCCTTGCAGGCTGAGCTGCTTGTCGAAGTCGGTACCGCCGATATGCACGCCGCCAGTGGCGAGGATGTCGTCATGGCGCTCGGCGATGGCGCGGCGCTCGGGTGCCAGGCGCACCAGGGAAAAGTCCGAGGTGCCGCCGCCGATATCGACGATCAGTACCAGCTCTTCGCGCGCGATCCCCGACTCGTAGTCGAAGGCCGCGGCAATCGGCTCGTACTGGAAAGACACCTCCTTGAAGCCGAGTTTGTGCGCCACCGCGACCAGGGTGTTCTGCGCTTCCAGGTCGGCCACCGGGTCGTCGTCGACGAAGAACACCGGGCGACCCAGCACCACTTCCTCGAATGGCCGGCCGGCCACGGCTTCGGCGCGGGTTTTCAACTCGCCGATAAAGAAGCCGAGCAGATCCTTAAACGGCAGCGCGCTGCCCAGCACCGTGGTTTCGCTCTTCAGCAGCTTGGAGCCGAGCAGGCTCTTCAGCGAGCGCATCAAGCGGCCTTCGTAGCCCTCCAGGTATTCCTGCAGGGCCAGGCGGCCGTACACCGGGCGGCGCTCTTCGAGGTTGAAGAACACCACCGAGGGCAGGGTGATCTTGCCGTCTTCCAGTTCGATCAGGGTTTCGGCGTCCGGGCGCAGCCAGCCGACGGTGGAGTTGGAAGTGCCGAAGTCGATGCCGCAGGCGCGGGCGGGGGTGGAGAAAGTCATGCGGCGCGCTGTTCCTGAATAAATTACCGGGAGTTTTTTGAACTCGCCTGGCGACGGCCCGGAGGGTGGCCGCCATGGATGGCATGGCCAAAAAACGGCCGCGCATTCTATGGGAAGCGCCGGACAAATGCTGCGTCAATTACGCTATGGCGCGACGAACGCGCCCCAGCCCAGGGTCAGGGCGGCGAGCACGCAATAACGCGCGGTCTTGGCCAGGCCGACGATCAGCAGAAACACCCATAGCCGTTCGCGCATTACCCCGGCGACCAGGGTCAGCGGGTCGCCGACAATCGGCAGCCAGCTGAGCAGCAGCGTCCAGCGGCCGTAGCGGGCGTACCAGTGTTGCGCCTGCTGCAGGCGCGGCTCGCTGACCGGAAACCAGCGCTTATGGCGAAAGCGTTCGATCGAGCGCCCGAGCAGCCAATTGACCAGCGAGCCGAGAATATTGCCGAGGCTGGCCAGCGTCAGCAGCGCCCATAGCGGGTAGGCGCCGCCGAGCAGCAGCGCCACCAGCACCGACTCCGATTGCAGCGGCAGCAGGGTTGCCGCGCCGAATGCCGAGAGAAACAGGCCGAGGTAAGCGGAAGCGCTCAGCACATCGAGTCGCCGGTTGGCGGTGCAGGCTGGAGTGGCGCCGCAGCGCCACGATCAGGCAGGGCGGTTATTCCGCATGGGCCATCACGTCTTCCAGCTTCAAGCCGGTCAGGCCGTGAATGGTGCGCCACAGGTAGTAGAAGATCGCCATCAGCATGATCATCGAGGGGATCGCGATCATCGGATAGCTGAGCAGGTTCATCTGCCCGAGTTCGGCGTTGAAGGCTTCGCTGCCGGACGGGCTGACCACTATCCACTTGGCCAGAAAGTAATTCATCGCCGAGGAAAAGAAGAAGGTGCCGCTCAACCAGTAAGTGGCTTTGAGCAGGCGCGCCTCGAACTGCGCGGTGTTGCCGCCTTGCTCCAGGCGCTCATGGATCTTGTCGACGTTGAGCACGCTCTTGTTGAACAGCATGGTGCGGATCAACGGGTAGCGGGTGCGCGTCGACACCAGCACGGCGATGCCGATCAGCCCCGGAATCAGCGCTTCCTTGATCGCCAGCCACTGGGTGTCCAGCTTCAGCAGGCCGATGCCGCCGGTGAGCAGCACGCTGAGCAGACCAAGCAGGGCGATGAAGTTGAATTTGCGGTATTTGATCAGCTCGAACGCGCCCCAACTCAGGGGAAACGTCAGTGCCAGAATCAAAGCGCCATCGGCGCCGAGCCTGGCCTCGCCGCTGAGTTTCATCAGGATCAATGACGGGATCAGGATGCTGATCAGCAAATCGATCAACGGGCGCGGCTTATGGGTGACAGGTGAAGTCTGGGTAATGTCGGTCATGTCGTTCAGGGCAGATAAAGGAAACCCGATCATCGCCTGCCTGGCTTCCGGCTACCAGTCCGGCCGTCGCTTTGAGTGTGAAAAAATGTGAGCCCTCTTCCGATATCGCCTGGACGAGCAATCTGCAGAGGTGATGCTAAAGTGATATTGCATGACCATTTTATACAGGGAGGGTTCAACTGGCGGCGCCGGTCGGAAACACGCTGGCGTCGGGTACCTGACAATCGCTGGGAGTGCTCCGATGCGCAGCCGCGATGGACTATGGCAACTGCTGTCGATATTGGCGGTGCTAGCTGGCGTATGCCCGCAAGTCCAGGGTGCGGATTGCATCGGTGTGGTGCCGTCCGGGCGTTCGGCGTTCTGGCAGCAGGTCGAAGTTGGGGCGCAGCAGGCAGCTGATGAGCTGGGGGTGGAGCTCTACTATCGTGGGCCGCTGCGTGAGGGCGGCGTGGCGGTCCAACTGCAATTGATCGAACGGATTCTCGCGCGCGGCTGCAAGGCGTTGGTCATCGCGCCCAGCGGTGAGGAGATCGGTCAGCGGGTGAGCGAGTTGGCAGCGAGCGGCATACCGACCATTTTCATCGACCGCGATCTAGCTGGCGACGCGGCCCTTGGCCTGGTGGCCACCGATAACTTCGCCGCCGGCCTGCAGGCCGGCCAGCATATGGCCAAGCTGCTCAATGGGCGGGGGCGAGTGGCATTGTTGCGCATGCGTCGTGGATTGCATTCGACAGGCGAGCGCGAGCGCGGCTTTCTCCAAGGCGTGCAGGCGGCAGGCTTGACCCTGGTGATCGACGAGTATGTGGGTGACGACAGCCAACTGGCGATGCAGGTGCTGGGCGACCGATTGGCCCAATTCGATGGTCTGTTCACCCCCAATAGCACCAGTTCACGTGCGGTTCTGGCCGCCATGCGCCGCCTGCAGAAGGCGGGGCAACGGGTGCATATAGGTTTTGATGGCGACGATGTGCTGCTCGAAGCCTTGGCCAAGGGCGATATACACGCCCTGTTTATCCAGCAGCCGAGAGTCATCGGCTATCAAGGCGTCAAACAGGTACACCAGGCGATGCACGGAGGGCGGGGCGAGAAAGCGGTGCATATCGCCCTGGACGTGCGTCTGATCAGTCGCGCCAATATCAACGAGTTGCGCGATACTTTGCTGAACGCGCCGGTCGAGCCTTGAGCGGGCGAACCGAGCGAGGGTTTCCCGACTATGCGGATGTTGTTATTGGGTATCGGTCTATGGCTTTGATGCGGACAATCGCTGTCGTTTTTGCCTGTTGCTGGGCCGCGACAGCGTTTGCGCAATTGCGCCTGTATACCGAGGAATACCGGCCGCTGAGCTATAGCGACAAGGGCGAGCTCACGGGGATGGTGGTGGAGGTGGTCGAGCATCTGCGCCAGCGTACCGGGCAGCCCGCGAGCATCGAGCTGGTGCCCTGGACACGCGGCTATCAGCAGGCCCAGCGCGAAGCCAACGTCGGGCTGTTTCCGACGGTGCGCACCCCGCAGCGCGAGGATAATTTCCAATGGGTCGGGCCGGTTGCCGCCGGCCATACCAATTTCTATAGTCGCGCCGGCTCTGGGCTGCAGGTCCAGTCGCTGACGGACGTCGAGCGCCTGGGCGTCCTCGCGGTGCCCAAGCTGTGGTACTCCTACGAAGTACTGCGCGAGCAGGGCTTGAAGAGTCTCTATGGGGTGCCGACTCCGCAACACATGATGAAAATGTTCAAGCACGGTCGAGTGCAGTTGATCCTCGCCAACAACTTGGCGCTGGACGAAATGCTTGCCGGCCAAGGCATGACCCGTAAACAGGTCGAGCAGCAATACACGCTGATGACCAATAGCACCTATATCGCTTTTTCCCTGAATACCGACGCGGCGTTGGTGGCTCGTTGGCGCCAGGCATTGAACGAGATGAAGCGCGACGGCAGCCTGGAGCGCATTCATCGGCGCTGGTTCGCCCACGCCAGCGACGAGGAGCTGGGGCAAGCCCTTCGCGTGGAATAACACCATGCCTGCCGCACGAGGCTGAATAGCCGCTAAGCTGCGTCTCATCCCGCCCATCGTTACCCGAGCCTGCCGATGTCGAAAACCGCATTCGTTCACCTCGATCAGTCCGTGCGCGCCCAGTTCTTCACTCACCTGGGCGCCATGGAACAGGCTGGCGTGCCGGTCGAGCGCTCGCTGGCCAGTCTGAACCTGCCGGCGCGAGCGGATACGGCGCTGTCCAGCCTGCGCAAACAGTTGGCCGCCGGCAGCGATATCGCCAGCGCCGGCTTGCGCACAGGCCTGCTCAGCCCCCTGGACAGCAGCCTGATCGGTGCCGCCCAGGCAAGCGGCAGTTTGGCGACCGTTTACCGGCGCTTGGCCGAACGCTACGCGCATAAGGCGCAGCAAACCGCAGCGCTTAAGTCTCGTTTGTTGATGCCCATGGCGGTGCTGATTCTGGCGCTGTTTATCCAACCATTGCCGGCCTTGGTCGCTGGGGATCTGAGCATTCTCGGTTACCTCTGGGTGTGCCTGTGGCCGCTGTTGCTGCTGGCTGGGCTTTATCAATGTGGGCGCCAGCTGTCTCGCCGGCGGCAACAATCCGCAGCAGGCGGCGCTGTGCTGGATAGGCTGCTACCGCGTTTGCCGCTATTCGGCGCGGCTTATGCGCGCGGCAACGTGCGCGATTTTGTCGAAAGCCTGGGGCTGATGCTCGAAGCCGGGATGTCGATGCTCGAGGCTTTGCCCAAGGCCTGCGCGACTGTGAGCAATGCCCCGTTGCGCCGACAGTTCGCTGGTCTGCAGGCCAGCATCCAGAGCGGGCAGTCATTGACCGCCGCCATGAGCAATCTGGACTTTCCCAACAAGGCGTTGCTACTCGGCCTGATCCGCACCGGCGAAGCCAGCGGCACGCTACCCGCCAGCCTGCTGCGTTACGCCGATATGCAAAGCCAGCAGCTCGACAGCCAGCGCGAGCAATGGGCGATCTGGCTGCCGCGCCTGTTCTACGCCGGGGTGATGCTGTGGATGGCCTATGGCCTGCTCACCGGCGCTGGCTTCGGCCCGCGCCTGCCGGCGGAACTGCTTTAGCGCGCGAAGCGATGGCGCGGTCTTGCCAAAACCGGCTCCGACGCTCATATCTGTAGATCAGCTTGGATTCAGTGGGAGATAGTTATGGCCAGCGGTTGGGCAAACGACGACGCCGTGCAGGAACAAATCGACAGCAGCATCGAAGATGCCGTCCAGCGCGCGCGCAGCCAACTGCCACGTGGCCCGAGCCTGAGCCATTGCGAAGAATGCGACGCGCCCATCCCCGAAGCCCGCCGCCAAGCCATCCCCGGCGTGCGCCTGTGCGTGGCCTGCCAATCGGAACAGGACAAGGAACAGGCCAAGTTCAGCGGCTATAACAGACGCGGGAGCAAGGATAGTCAGCTGCGCTAGAGGGGCGGGTTACGCTGGGCTCGCGGGTAGGTTGGGCTGAGCTCCGCGAAGCCCAACAGCGATTCCCCTGATTTTCCTGTTGCTCTTCGCTCATTCGGGCATGGCTTGGATCATTGGCTACACTCGAACGACATCCACTTCACCAAGGACGGTGAGCATGCGCTATAGACGTGCTTGGGTGCCTGGCGGCACCTATTTCTTTACGGTCACCCTGGCAGACCGCTCGCAACCCCTACTCACCGAACATATCGACCTGTTGCGCCAAAGCGTGCGGAAAGTGCGCGCACGGCATCCGTTCACCATTCTGGCGATGGCTGTTATGCCCGAGCATCTGCATGCGATCTGGCAACTGCCGGAAGGCGACAGCGCTTATTCGACACGCTGGGCGCTGATTAAATCGGCGTTCTCCCGCGCGCTGCTGCCCACAGAGCAGATTTCCCTATCCCGCCATCTCAAGCGTGAACGCGGTGTCTGGCAGCGGCGCTACTGGGAGCATTGCATTCGGGATGCTGAAGACTTGAGTCGACATATCAACTACATCCATTTCAACCCGGTCAAACATGGCTATGCTAAACGGCCCATCGACTGGCCTTATTCATCCATTCATCGCTATGTCAGAGCGGGGTTATTGCCTAGCGATTGGGCGGGAGAAGCAGTCGAGTAGATTGGGGCGGGCCGCGTTGGCTGAACTCTGCAAGCCTCAATAAAGCGGTAACCGATACGACCGCGTGTTGGGCTTCGCGGAGCTCAGCCCAACCTACGTGATTGGCGCTGTTCGAGGTTCAAAACAAAAAATAGCGCTGCGCCATCGGCAGAACGTCCGCCGGTTCGCACCAGAGCAATTGGCCGTCCGCTTTGACCTGATAGTTCTGCGCGTCGACCTCGATGTTCGGCAGGTAGTCGTTGTGGA